>NZ_JAUBOX010000024.1:0-96336 GCF_036700445.1 Microcoleus sp. T3_B1 | reverse complement strand
AACACAGCATTTAGTTATACAGTACCAGCGGGTACATTTACCGATGCTGAAAAAGATACTTTAACTTACACCGCAACCAAGGAAGACGGAACCGCTTTACCGACTTGGTTGACTTTTGACCCCGCAACAGGCATCTTTGGTGGCACACCTGCAACGGCGGATCTGGGGAATTTGAAGGTAAAAGTCAGTGCTTCTGATGGCAAAGCTGCTACTAGCAATACCTTCCTCTTAACAGTTTCTGATAAACTGAATACTGCTCCTGTCGTAGCTAGTGCAATTACCGATAAATCAGTTACGGTGAACACAGCATTTAGTTATACAGTACCAGCGGGTACATTTACCGATGCTGAAAAAGATACTTTAACTTACACCGCAACAAAGGAAGACGGAACCGCTTTACCGACTTGGTTAACTTTTGACCCCGCAACAGGCATCTTTGGTGGCACACCTGCAACGGCGGATCTGGGGAATTTGAAGGTAAAAGTCAGTGCTTCTGATGGGAAAGCTGCTACTAGCAATACCTTCATCTTAACGATTACCGATAAACCCAATACTGCTCCTGTCGTAGCTAGTGCAATTACCGATCAATCAGCCACGCTCAACACAGCATTTAGTTATACAGTACCAGCGGGTACATTTACCGATGCTGAAAAAGATACTTTAACTTACACAGCAACAAAGGAAGACGGAACCGCTTTACCGACTTGGTTAACATTTAATGCCGCAACAGGCATCTTTGGTGGCACACCTGCAACGGCGGATGTGGGGAATTTGAAGGTAAAAGTCAGTGCTTCTGATGGGAAAGCTGCTACTAGCAATACCTTCCTGTTATCGGTATCCGATAAACCGAATACTGCTCCTGTCGTAGCTAGTGCAATTACCGATAAATCAGTTACGGTGAACACAGCATTTAGTTATACAGTACCAGCGGGTACATTTACCGATGCTGAAAAAGATCCTTTAACTTACACAGCAACAAAGGAAGACGGAACCGCTTTACCGACTTGGTTAACATTTGACCCCGCAACAGGCATCTTTGGTGGCACACCTGCAACGGCGGATCTGGGGAATTTGAAGGTAAAAGTCAGTGCTTCTGATGGGAAAGCCTCAATCAGTGATGTCTTCCAAGTTAATGTCAATACACCAACACCAACGGTAACACCAGCACCAACGGTAACACCGACACCAACGTTAACGCCAACGGTAACACCAGCACCATCGGGAACACCAACACCAACGGGAACACCGACGCCATCGGTAACACCAACGGGAACACCGACACCAACGGTAACACCGACACCAACGGTAACACCGACACCAACGGTAACACCGACACCAACGGTAACACCGACACCAACGGGAACACCATCGGGAACACCCACGCCATCGGGAACACCCACGCCATCGGAAACACCGACACCAACGGGAACCCCCACTCCATCGGAAACACCATCAGGAACACCGACACCATCGGGAACACCGACACCAACGGTAACACCGACACCATCGGGAACACCATCGGGAACACCAACACCAACGGGAACACCAACACCAACGGGAACACCGACGCCAACGGGAACACCGACACCAACGGTAACACCGACACCAACGGGAACACCGACGCCAACGGGAACACCATCGGGAACACCCACGCCATCGGAAACACCGACACCAACGGGAACACCGACGCCATCGGTAACACCAACGGGAACACCAACGCCAACGGTAACACCGACACCAACGGGAACACCAACACCAACGGGAACACCAACACCAACGGGAACCGATACACCATCGGTAACACTGACGCCAACGGGAACCGATACACCATCGGTAACGCCAACACCAACAACCAACAACATCCCCAATGACGACTGCATCTGCGATGACATTGCCTATCCCAACTTAAACCAACCCAATGCAGTTGAAAACACCATACTTGGTGTATCTGGAATTCAAATAGGCACTGCCCAAAACGATGAATTTCTCGGAAGTAACAACGGCAATATATTCGATGGCAAATCCGGGGATGACAACTTATATGGTGGTGCCAGCAACGACATCTTTAATGGCAACCAAGGCAATGACTTCATCATCGGAGGCAAAGGTGACGACATCCTCTATGGAGATGGAGGAAACGACATCGTTCTTGGCGAATTGGGCAACGATTTAATCTTCGGAGGCAAAGGCAATGACTTGTTACATGGCCGCGAAGGTATTGACATCATTTATGGCAACAAAGATGATGACTTCATCAATGGTGGCAAGGATAATGACGTTTTATATGGAGGCAAAGGTGACGACATCATCCTTGGTAGTCAAGGTGATGACAATCAGTTTGGACAGTTAGGTTCGGATACCATCTGCGGCGGTGAAGGCAATGACTTAATCAACGGTGACGCCGGAGCAGATATTCTGGGAGGGTGCGAAGGAAATGATACTCTTTACGGAGGCGAAGATAACGATACTCTCACTGGTGGGAAAGGATCTGATATCCTTGACGGAGGCGTGGGGAATGATAGTTTGATTGGCGGTAGTGGCAACGATATCTTTGCCTTAACAACTGGTCAAGGATTTGATATCATCGCTGATTTTACCATCGGTCAAGACTTGATTGGATTAAGCGGAGGTTTGAGTTTTGGTCAGTTAGCAATCACTCAAAATACTCAGGGAACTCTCATCAAAAATGTCTTGACCGGAGAAGAGTTAGGTGTGATGATTGGAGTGAGTGCCAATGCGATTACATCGGCTAATTTCCGGTTGATTTAGGAAATCAAGAAAAGTGCGATCGCCCCTTGAGTAAAAAATGGCGATCGCACTCTATAGCTACTCAAACAGCTTTATTCAGGGATTTTCCCGAACCTTTCCCTCAATCCATCAGCCGATAACTGCGGCAGTTGTTCTACCAACAATGTCAATTCTGCCACAGGCAATGCTAGTAAATTGGTAATGGCTGTAGGCAGAATATCACCCAATTCCTTTTGGTACATTCTCAAGACATTTTCTGCCAATAATCTTACAGCTTGTTCCCGCCCTTCTTCATCAACTGTTAGCATCGATATTGCCAGCAACAACACTGTAAATTCCGCAGCCGGCAAGTTGGATATTGGAGATAAAAATACGGTCATTTTCTGGCTTAATTCTCCAAATCTAACTCGCAGAAAATTTTCTAAGATTAAGCGCTGCTGTTCTTGTCTGCCTCGTTCTAGTCCTTGTTCTAGTCCTCGTTCTAGTCCTCGTTCTAGTCCTCGTTCTAGTCCTCGTTCTAGTCCTTCTTCTCTAGCTTGTTGCTGTGCTGCTTGTATTTGTTGTTGAAAAAGTGGTGCAATCGCCATAATTAACTCCCGCTCTTCTGGCTCAGGTTCCTGTTGGGTTTCGACTACTAAATGTGACTGTAGACGATACAATAATTCTAGCGCAATAATCCGTAACGGATCGTCCGTTGCTAAAGCACTCAATTGCCCGATCGCCCTTTGCTGTACTTTCCCTTTCCCCAAAATCCTCAACCACAGGGTTTCTGGGATTTCTGGCAACTGGTGAATCGCCACAATTGCTGCTCGCCAGTGCTCCGGGAAAAAATAGATTCCCTCGATCCAATTCTCAGGGTTTGGTATCCCACCAAAACCCTCCACCAGCGCTTTCGATGCTGTGGGTGTCAAAATCCACATTCGGGGCAACAGATCCTCATCATAGCGAGTATTTTCTCTTCTCGCCTGCCGCTCCAATTCACCTCGCAAATCCCATAACTTACTCATGCAGCTCAAGACTTCGCTGACAGTTACCGGATTGCGAAACGGTTCAAAAATTGCAGTTGTGTCAGCCATTTTTCCCAACAATCCCAGGCTTGATGAGTATTCGGGAATTGCGGTACCTGGAGTGAAATAAACATCGATTTCTCGGACTTCCGAAGTCACATCGCGACCGACCTTAACTGTTCCGATGGGTGAAAGCAGTTCTTCTAGGTATTCTTTAGCAAAGCGATCGTGAATGAATCGCGTCATAGAAATTAGGATGATTTTTGATCAGTTAATCCTAGCATAATGTGCGCGACATAATAAAAGTACGATCGCCCATTCGATCCAAAAGGGCGATCGCACTTCCAGAAAAGCCGATCGCAAAATTTGATCGCACTTGAAAACCCCGACTTCTTTAAGCAGTCGGGGTTCTCGCCTTCACAGTCAACCTTTTCTAAACTGTCTTAGCCCACTCGATCCAAGTTTCCATCGGGCGGAAACCGACTGATTTGTAAAGCTTTGTCGCCCCTGTCAAACTGTCAGCATCGACGCTGAGTTTAGCTGTGTTTGCACCCGCTGCTTTCAACTTATGCAAACCAGCTAACAGCATCGCTTTTCCTAAACCCATTTTCCGAAACTCGCGCCGCGTACCCAACAATTCAATCCAACCGTCTTTTGTGCCACTGCGGGCGTTTTTTTGGGGTTTGATTTGACAGTCGCAGAAAGCAGCAAATTTGCGTGAAGCGAAGCTATCCCGCAGGGAATCGCCCGAAACAGCAATTAAATCTAATTCCGGCTGATAATTGGCGTCTTGCATCCAGTAGCGCACCGTTTCCGCAGTTAAATCGTGGTGATTCCAGTGATCGATAAATGACTGGTTGAACATCTCTACCCAAGGTTGGATGTCTTGTTCTCCGGATACGTGTGTTAGGGCAAAATCTGCGGGGAATTCCGGTGTGGGTATGGGTTCGGAGAGGCATCGGGCCATTGTCCAAAAATAGCGATCGACCTCAAAGCCCTGTTTCTCTAACAGCCACATCTCATCGGTTTTGTCCTCCCGGCTGTAGGTACGCAATTTTGCCGGCAAATTGCGTTCTTTTCCTACTTCGCCCAGCCGCTTTTCTCCCCACTTAATTATGTCTTTTTCTAAACCTTCGCTACGGACATTTGGATGCACGTAAAACCAGAGACAAGCGTCTATTTCCTCTGGCGAATCGGGCATATCTAGGAGTGCTAAGCCGATTAGTTTGTAATTACCATCTTCCCACAACTGCACGTCACGGGCTTGGTCGAGTTTGGGGGCATCAAGTATTAGCTTGAGTTCAGTTGCAGAGACTTCTTCGCCGAGTCTATCCACTGCTTCGCAAGCATCGATCAAATTTGCGATCGCGCACCAGTCAGTTTCGCCTTTGTAGGAGCGTGTTGTCAAGATATTCATAAAAAACTTGCAATCCGTAATTTCGGACTGTTCCTCTTAATTGGTATGGGCAAACAAGTACAGTAATTCAGACATTTTGCACAAATGTCAGTAACAGGCTTTCCGGCCTGTTCCACAAGAAATAAATACTCTTGTGGGGCGGGCACACGAGTCCGCACCTAAACTGTTTTTAGTATTTGAGAATGGTGTCGATAAAACTCAGAAACCTGTTTATATCACCCAGGTTTTCAGGTTTTATCTTATAGCGCAATCATAAAAATTGATTTGCCCTTTTGGGCTAGGTTTGTATGTGAGTTTATGGCTGGATGTCGATGAGTCGCGCTCTCTTTCGTTACCAAGCTTGGTGCTTAAGTAACTACTATTGTTTGAATAAAGTTTCTATAGCTAAGTAAAGAAGTTGTCACCCCCAGCGGGTAGTTGATTTTTACTTTTGCTCTGTTTTACAATAAATCCTTTTTCAGGGATTTTTGGCTCCTCCTGTTAACTCGCCCGATCGGGGGAGGGGAGAAATTGAACTTATTTAAAAGTTCCCTATTTCAACTATAACCTGAGCTGTTTTTTTTTGCAAGTTTAAAATCGAGGGATTCTTGCTAGTATTAACGAGGGTGGCATTTGATTGCAGGAGCGCTCCGGCTTTTAACCAGCCGTAATTGTACTTTTTATAACGTTTTCCCCTGAATTGAGGATTTAATTTTATTCAAACGTTAAACTAACGTTAAACTGTTTTTTACAGATTAATATGAGGTAAATATGCTCGACAACCTCGATTTAGATATTTCCCTGGATAAAGAAACCTATGATGCCAAGATAGAAATTTTAATGCAACAGTTGCGATCGCTCCAACTGGCCTGCAGGGAAAAAAAATTGCCCGCAATTATCGTCCTCGAAGGTTGGGCCGCCGCCGGTAAAGGCGCGCTGGTCAAAAAAATGGTAGGGTACATGGACCCGCGGGGGTTTGCCGTCCACCCGATTTGGCCGCAGTCAGATGCAGAAATGGGCTATCCTTTCCTATGGCGGTTTTGGCAGAAACTCCCCGCCCGCGGCAAAATTGGTTTTTTCTACCACAGTTGGTACACTCATGTTTTAGAAGACCGATTGTTCGATCGAGTCTCCGACGCAGAAGTACCGACAGCAATCAGGCAAATCAACGCCTTCGAGCGGCAGATGGTAGATGACGGCGCCGCCATTGCCAAATTTTGGATTCACCTCAGCAAAAAAGAACTCAAGCATCGGCTCAAAAAACTAGAAGACGACACCTTACAAGCTTGGCGAGTGCGGCCCGAAGATTGGAAACAAGCCAAAAAATACCAAGAATACACAACTTTTGCCGAAGAAATGGTAGCCCAAACCGGCACGGGCCCCGCACCTTGGACGCTAGTAGAAGGCGATTGTCAACGGTGGGCAAGAGTCAAAGTTTTGACCCAAATGGCAGCGACAATTACAGAAGCCTTAGACAGACTGCCGACGCAATCTGCACCCGTGAAATTGCCACCTCAAGAAAGCTTGCAACCCACCGAACCAGACTTGCTGGCCCAAGTAGATTTAACTCAATCGCTGTCGCCCGACGAATACAAACAGCAACTTCGCGAGGAACAAACCCGTTTTGGCCAACTGCAACAAAGCATCTACGAAGAGGAAATCCCCGTGTTAGTGCTGTTTGAAGGTTGGGACGCCGCCGGTAAAGGAGGAGCAATCAAACGCTTGACGGACATATTAGACCCCCGCAGTTACATCGTTAATGCCTTTGGGGCGCCGACAGACGAAGAAAAAGCGCATCACTACCTCTGGCGGTTCTGGCGGCGGCTGCCAACGGCTGGTAAAATCAGCATTTGCGATCGTAGTTGGTATGGTAGAGTGCTGGTCGAGCGAGTCGAAGGATTTGCCACTGAACCCGAATGGCGCCGAGCTTATCAGGAAATCAACGAATTTGAGGAGCAACTCACCAGTTTCGGTTGTGTCTTAGTTAAATTCTGGCTGCACATCAGTCCTGACGAACAGCTAAAGCGGTTTACAGAGCGGCAAAACAATCCATTTAAACAATACAAACTCACCGAGGAAGATTGGCGGAATCGCCAAAAGTGGAATTATTATGAAGTGGCGGTGAATCAAATGATTCAGCGCACCAGCACGCCGCTTGCTCCCTGGACGCTAATTGCGGCCGATAACAAGTATTATGCTCGTGTTAAAGTAATTCAAACGGTAACGCAGGCAATTCGGAATCAACTGAAGCGCCGATAAATTGGGATTGGTGAATCGGTAACAGGTAATGGGGAAAAAAGTAGGCAGAACAAAGCAGGCTTGAATTGTCAATTCCACCTGCGGCGTGATCGATCCATTACCAATTACCAATCAACTATTACCAGTTATCAATTACCAATTAACTGTCAGCAATCTGTGACTGGAAGTAGCGGGTTTCACCCTGCAACCAATAGTTGATAGCTGACCGGAAGCGAGCATCAGGATAAATGCGATCGGACTGCGTTATTCGCGAAAGTTAAAAACCCACCGATGCCCGTATTTCCTCCCGCAGCTAAATTCGCGCTCGTTTCCAAACTTCTGTACTAATTTATGAAGACACAGAATATTGCAAGATGCCAGAACTGTTAGCTCGCATTCTATTTCTATTCCTCCTGTTCTCACTGATCAAATCGTGGTGGGATCAATCAGGAGGCAAAGACAATCCCTTATTAGACCGGCTGCGCGTTTTGCTGCTGATCAGCCTTTTGATCCTAGCTTTTTTTGCACCAGACACCCCGGTCGGAGCAGCGATTTTCGGGCTCATAGCCTTCTTCTTTAAGCCGCTGGGTTTTTCCATCACTCTGCTGGTGATTGCATCGGCGCTGATCACGAACGGGGGCATCCGCAACCCGGCGCCGAGAATGATTTTGGCAGCCCTGCTAGTTTTGATCCTTTCGAGTATGCCAGTTGTCGCTTACTGGTTCGCGGAGCAAGCAGAACGGGACGCCGCTGCAGCCGTCCGCACAGCTTGCTGCGATGAAACCGCAGCGGCGATCGTCCTCTTGGGCAAGGGAACCACTCAGCCTCACATCCCCAACCGAGTAGCGATTCAACTGACAGATACAGGCAATCGCCTGCCCTATGCAGCAGTTTTGTACCGCCAAAAAGTGGCACCGATGGTCATCGTTACCGCTGGCCCCAGACCAGAGTTGGAGGGTTATGTTGGCGAAGCTAAGGATATCGAGACTTTGCTGGCAAACAACATGGGCGTGCCGCGCAGCAGTATCGTTCTCGACGATAACGGCAGCAACATACGCACCAGCGCCCAAGAGGTGAGAAAGATACTCGACACCCGTGGCGCCCCGCGCAAAGTAATCCTGGTAACATCTGCGATTCAGATGCGCCGTGCCAGCCTCGCTTTTGCGAATATGGGAATCCAGGTGATTCCTAGGGCTACCGACTTCTACACTTTTCAACCCACATCAGGAGGGAAATCTAGTAGACTCCGCTTAGACGCGGGAGATTTTTTGCCTAGTGCAGAAGCTTTGGTAACTACGACGCGAGTATTCGATGAATATTTCGGGTCTTTCTATTACTATTTGCGCGGCTGGCAAGCTCCCAGGGCCTAAAGTGGCAAGTTGCTGGTGTTTTTCTTAGGCAACAGCGACTGCTCCCCAGATTGGTTTAACATCTGATGAGAATGAGACCTTTGTGGGGAGCTGTTTTTTCTCATTCCGGCGGGGTCGCCGACAATCAAGTTTGCCATAAATGCAAACAATACCCAAAAGATAACTGGCTCCCACTGGGATTTTTTGGGCGGTGCTTCTGCCGCTTTGACAGATTCAACATTGACTTTGATGTCTAGTTTGCCTTCAATTTCTTTGCCTTTGAGAACTCCGTCGCTGCACACACCCTTAAAAGTCAGCGGAGCTGGCTTTGGTGCTTCTGCTTTCGGTTCGTCTGCCATTTTTTTATCCTGGTTTTGGTGAATCCGGTTGGATAGTACATTCTTAAAGGTTCGGGGGTTTTCCGGACAGGATTTGGCGAACTCTGAAAGAATTAAGTTAAATATGCACCCCGCCCCTTGCTGGGGCTTAAATATAAGAATCTGAAGGCATTTCCAGCTAGTGCTGGTTTGTTTTAGATAGCAGCGTTGCCTTGAAGCTGCTACTTATATATCCGGGTGAAGGGGAGATTTTTATGCAAAGTACAGGTTTTTTATGAAAAATTTATTTGCTCCCGGCAGGTCCAAAGGTCAACAGCCTTAAATAAGGTGTCCCGCATCTTGCGTTGTATTTTTCGGGCAGACGGGACACCACACAAAAATTTCATCAAATTATGAGCTTGCCTTATCTCACCTAAGAAACCCAGTTTCTTCCCGCAGCGGGCCCAAGTGACGCAATTCGGTTAATAAAGGGGGCTTATGGCTCAATAGCGCGCCAGGAATGCCAATCTAAAATTTAAAATGATCGAAATAATCGAGTGTGAATATATCCACCAGCCAACTATCTTCCCTGCAACCCGAACAACTGGCAGCTTGGGCAAAAGAGGCAATTAATCGCAGTAAATCCGGTCAAATCCCTGCGTACATACCTCTCCTAGCGCAAGCGGATCGACAAGGGTTTGCCGTGCAAATTCGGGCAATTGACGCGCAAATTATGAGCTGGGGTAGCATTGCTCAAACATTCCCGCTGATGAGTGTAGTCAAGCCTTTTGTGCTGCTTTATTTGCTGTGCGAAGTCGGCGAAAAAACGGTATTTGACTGCGTTGGCTGCGAGCCTTCGGAACTGCCTTTCAATTCCCTAACTCAACTCGAAATAGACGAAGGGAAGCCGAGAAATCCGATGATTAATAGCGGGGCGATCGCCCTAGCGTCTTTGATTCCCGGTCAAAATGCTGTGTCGCGCTGTCAAAACTTGCGAACTTGGCTGAATCAACAGGCAAACAGTCAGTTATTTGTTGACGAGTTAATGCTCGATTCAGTGAAGACAAATCCGAATCAAAATAATTGGAATCTCGCCTTGAAAATGGTAGAATCGGGTTACATTCAAAATCCAGAAATTGCTTTAGAAACCTACAATCGCATCTGCTGTTTGTCGGGAACTGTGGAGGATTTAGCTAAGCTGGGGATGGTTTTGGTAAATAGTGGCGATCGAGCAATGGGGGAAAACTGCCGTACTGTCAAAGCGCTGATGGCAACTTGCGGTTTGTATGAAGCATCGGGCCGCTTTGCGCTGCGGGTGGGACTGCCGGCTAAGTCGGGAGTTAGCGGGGCAATGCTTTCGGTAATTCCGGGTCAAGGTGCGATCGGCTTTTACAGTCCGCCCCTGGATCAAGACGGAAATTCTATCGGTGGCTTATTTCTGTTAGAAAAAATAGCTAAAACTCTGCGGCTAAGCGTATTTGATTAGATTGGGAATTGGGAATTGGGAATTGGGAATTGGGAAAGAATATAATTCCGTAGGGGCGAGTTTTACGACAATATCTAATCAGTACAAACAAGCTTTATAAACCCGCCCCCACACCGCTAATAATCTACATCAACCAACAGGGGCGATCGCCTAAAAAAATATATATTTCGATTTACCGTGGGGCGGGGGCGGGTTTTTGAGATTATTTGTTTCAGGCGTAGATTGTCGAAAAACCCGCCCCTACAACCAATATTTTAATTCCCAAGTATGAAGTAATTGGGCTTAATTAACAGCACATAATATCACAACTAATGCCCCATGCCCCATGCCCCATGCCCCATGCCCCATGCCCCATGCCCGATGACTAATGCTTTTCCCCCAAAATAGCATAAACCACAGTCTCTTCTTTTTTGCCGCGCAATTGAATCGAGCCTACTTTTTGGCCTTCGTAGCGATCGCGCACGTAAGCAAAAGTCCTCGCCGTCACCAACAAATTAAAAGGACTGTCAGAAACAATTTCCTTATTCATCGCCTCCAATCTAGCAGCAACGTTGACAGCATCGCCGATCACAGAATAATTCAAACGCCGGGAACCGCCCACGCTACCAGCAACTAACTGTCCGGTATGCAAACCGATGCCAAACTTAATTAAAGGTTTGTGTTCAATTCTAAGCTGCTGATTAAGTTGGTGCAGCCGTTCGTGCATCGCAATACAAGCCGCAACTGCATTCAAAGCATCTTGTTGAATTTCTCGATATTCGGTATGGCAAAAAGGCACTCCAAAAACTGCCATAATTGCATCACCGATGTATTTATCTACAACGCCGCCGTGATCCATAATACAGTTAGTCATCGCTTCCAAATAATTGTTCAACCAGGTGAGTAAATCTCGCGGCGGCATTTTTTCTGAAATCGAAGTAAAACTACGAATATCCATAAACAGCACCGTGGCTGTAAGTTCTTGAGGTTCCAGTTCTCCCTGTTCAAATATCTCCGCTTTGCGTTCCCAAATAAGCTGAGCTGTCTCTGGAGCGACGTGCTTTTCAAATAACCTCATCAACTGCTGCTTTTCGTACTGTTCCCGCAGTTGCAAAGCAGTGCCAGATAAAATGAGGGTGCCGATAGGTGCGGCAATCGGAACCCACCAAAAAAAGAAGCCAAATAACAAAGCACCAGCCCCAATCCAAATTATAGGCAAACCGAGAGCGATCGCAATTCTCTCCTTAACACCTCGGTTGCCCAGAACCAAGGCCGTAAGCGGGCCAATCCCCAACAATAACAAAATTTCTAGCAGTATCGGCAGCCGCCGTAGCAAGCGTTGATTGAGCAAATTGTCAATCAACGCTGCATATAAATAAACCCCAGCCGTAGTCTTGTCGAGAGGTGAAGATATCGGATCGAAACCGGTAGCAACTATGCCCACTAAAACTAACTTATTAGTCAGAGCATCTGCGGGAATTCTACCTTCTACGACATCAACAAAAGCATAGGTAGGTAGATTTTCTGTTTTCCCCGGCCAGTTAACCCAGACTTTTTTTTCCTGCTTATTTTTGGACTGTGGGAGCAATACTGGATCTTGGGGATTAGCAGCATTGTACCTGTGAATCATTGCTAAACCGAAATTAGGAATCCCGTTGAGAAAGATTTTTGACTCGCGGCTAATACCGTCGCTATCGGGTTCCTGGCCGATGTGGCCGACACCTGCGGCGGCGGCTTTTAAAGATGCTACGGGTTCTTCTTTGGTGGTTCTAGCGAGTACAACTTTGCCGTTGGCGGCGATCGCAGCGGCTAAAATATCATCTTTCGGACTTGGATCGAGGAAAAGAATGTCAAAACCAACTGCTGTAGGGGGGGATTTTTTCAGCGCTTCCAGCAGTTGGGCGTAGCGGTTGCGAGGCCAAGGAAATTGACCGTATTCCTGCAAGGAATGCCGTTCGATCGCAATTACCACAATTCTCTCATCCCATCCGGGATTTGGCAAAATTCCCGATTCTCGAATTTGAAATAGGGTTTTGTATCCCAAATATTCAAGGGGTTTCCACATTCCAAAGTGCAGCATGGCGACAGACATTATACCTACTGCTGCTCCTGTGAGCCAGGGAGGGTTTGTTGCTATATATTGCCGCAGGCAGAGCAGTTGATTTTGTTTGAGATGATCGATCCATTTTTTGAACTTCATGCAATTAATTTGACGCAATCATTGACATTCGAGTCCTAACTTCGAGAGGAATGGGAGTCAATCGATTTTAGATTTTAGATTTTAGATTTTAGAGGCGACCCCACGGATAAATTCGGGGGACAAGTTTCATCGGATACAGGTTTTTTATTTGTGGGTCCTGAGTCTGCGAAGGAATGAATCCGGGGGCTTGTATCCTGGATGCTTTCGGTCATGAAGTTTTACGAGACCGTAAGGGCGAAGGGTGGGGGCAAAATTTATTTATTTTGACTACCAAGTTTCACCGCAAAATGCTTCGCACCTACACAAAATAATCAACCCAGATAGGACTTAGGATATAACTCACGTCCTCAGAGACTGCCCGCGTATATTACTCGCGACGATAGGTTGTTTAGCGAACTGCGAAGCTGTAATGCCTTTCTGTGACTGACGGGCCTCGCACTAAGATTTTGAGGCGGCGGCTTGGCGGTAAAATTCCTTGGATTTTGAAGTTGCCCTTTCGATCGATCTTAATTTCTTCGTTGTGGACATAAACTGTGTCGATCGGGTTAATTTGACCGCTGAGGCTATAGATATTGCCGCTGAGTCTCAACAAACTGCGGACTTTGAGTTGAGCTAGGCGAGGGCTGGCTGAGGGCGCCACGGGCGGGGTTTGAGGGAAAATAGTCGTGGAGTTGCCGCTGTTGAGAACTACTTCCGAGTCGGTGTTGCCGGATACTACGACTTGACCTTCAATAGTTTCGACTGCGGTTTTGCCGCCGCCGACGCTGACGCCAAAGGAGGTACCGCGGACTCCGGCAACGCCTTCTGGGGTTTCAACCCTGACTGGGGCCCTTTTGGCAGAACGGGTTTTTTGGGCAATTTGACTGGATTTGCCGAGTCCGCTGAAGGTATTGAGGGCGACTATTTGGTTCGGCGGGATAATTGTTGAGGTGTTGGCTGCGGGAGTTGTCGCAGCAGTTTTGCCGATCGACAACCTGACTCGCCCCCTGCTGACAAAAATGGCTGTGTCTTTTTCACCACCTGCACTGCTTGACAAATTGGATATTCTGACTGCGGTTTTTTCGGCAACTTCCACGACGCCGATGTTGTTGTCGATGCCTAAACGGGCTGTGGAATCGGGGCCGGTGATGATTTCGTCTCCGGGGGCGAGTAGCCGATCGCCCACGACCGCTGGCCGCCCTTTAAAGCTGACTGTACCCCGAATTTCTTCTATTTCGAGCGATCGCCCAGTCGCTGTTCCCTGAGCCTTTATCGTCTCTGCTGGGGATAAATTCGCCGCCACTGTTGCCGGATTTTTGGGAGATTTTGAGCCGGCTGGCAGTGCTGGCGGTCGAGCGAGTGAGACAATTTTAGTAGGGTTCGAGGGCTGTTTGGGGGATGGAGAGGGCGGACTGGCGATCGTCCCACGAAAGGGCGACAGACTCGCCAGCACAGCCAAGGACAAACTTAGGAGCGGAATTTTGGTCGATCGCCCACAGGTAAAAATTTTATTCATAATTTCAGTTTTGTGATCTTGAAGTTCCTTGACTTCCTTTCCTCTATTAGACTCCTTAAATCCGGCAATCGTTCCATTTTTTATGCCGTAACACAGCAGCAAAAATAAACTTTATCAGCCTGAAAGTTTAGCATTAAAAATTCTTTTTTTGGTCAGATTTTAGTAAACTGTTACAACATGGCATTTTACTAAAATCTGAGCTTCGGGAAATTTTGCCAACCCGACTCAAAGTCCTTTGCTGCATGAAGTTTCGCCGCTGTCAACATCAGAGAGGGCAGATTTATATATAGCCAACATAAAATTAATTACTGCTTTTGAATGCCTTTTGGCTTCTGCCTGAAGGATGACTAATTTGGGATAAATTCTGTAGTTGTGGCAATTAATAAAAAACTTCTTTTTGCGAAGCAATAAAAAATAATTATCTAAGTGGTGAACAGCCTCTGCCAGTGGAGCTTGCCGCTGTGAAACCTTATGAAGCAAACCCAAGCGAATCAGGGTAGACGATCGACGCACTCCGACTAGAATACCGTCTTTTAGGGAAAGTTGGTGGAAATTTCGATGGAAAATCATAGGGAGCGATCGGCTGCTGGTGTTGCTGTTCCGAAGTAGACGCCAAACTGTAAAATAAACGGTTGTATAGAGCAGGAGAACAATTTCAGTGGCAATAGAAGTAGGTCAGAGAGTTAAGGTGCGCCGTCTCAGAGATCGGATACCTGCAAATATAGTGGGCAAGATAAAGGAGAATCCAGTAGGCACTGTTGACGGATTCAGAATGGTTGACGGTAGCGGAGTAGGCGTGGTTGTCAAGTTTGACGGTTTTGCGACTTGGTTCTTTGAAGATGAGCTAGAACCCGTTTAACAGATGTAGAAGGAAGAGGGGCACGACACGGATTCGGACACGGATACACGGATTGAATTTAACTGTGTTTCCTTTCGTCTCCTACTCTCCCCCTCTCCTACTCTCCCCCTCTCCCCCTCTCCCCCTCTTCCTCCACTCTCCCCCTCTTCCCCTCTCCCACTCTCCCACTCTCCTCTTCCTCCACTCTCCCCCCTCCCCCACTCTGGCTGAAGGTTGCGCTTAAATGTTAAAGAGTAAGCTTTGGCAGTGAGAACAGAAAATGGCTTTGATTTTGACATTTTTGGGCAAAGGCGGCACTGGCCGCAGTACGATCGCGATCGCAACAGCTAAAAAATACGCGGCTCAAGGCAAGCGAGTTCTGCTGCTCGGCCAAGATCCGGGCCCTGCATTGGGTATTCTGCTAGGAGTTCCCCTGACTCTCAGCCCCCAGGAAATCGCCCCCAACCTCAAAGCAGTTCAGGTGCAAAGCGCGCCGCTGCTAGAACGCAGGTGGGACGAAATTAAACAACTAGAAGCTCAATATGTCCGTACTCCCTTTTTCAAGCAGATTTACGGTCAAGAATTAGGGGTGTTGCCGGGAATGGACAGCGCGCTGGCGTTGAACGAAGTTCGGGAATACGACGACAGCAAACAATACGATGTAATTGTTTATGACGGCAATGGCGGCATGGATACGCTGCGGATGCTGGGAATGCCCGAAATTCTGAGTTGGTACATCCGCAGGTTCCGCCAAGCTTTGGTAGATTCGGATTTGGGGAAAGCGCTTTCACCTTTTATTCAACCGGTTGTCAGTACCGTGTTGACGGTGGATTTGTCGGGAGACAATGCTTTTCAATCTACTAAGCAAGTCGATAATCTTTTGGATAAGGGTAAGGAAGCGCTGGCAGATCCGAACCGCACGGCGGCTTTTTTGGTGACGACTGGGGATGCAAGCGCGATCGCAACTGCCCGCTATCTTTGGGGAAGTTCTCAACAAGTTGGTTTGACTGTGGGCGGTGTCATTGTCAATCAAGCAGCGGTTACAGAAGCTATTACTGCCGATTTTGAGCCTTTGACGGCTGTTTCGGTTCCGGGGCACAGTGACAATAATTGGCAGCCGCTAATTGATGCTTTGCCAGATTTTTCTGAGGCGACAAAAGCTCCTAAACCGATTCACATAAACATTGCACAGCGTCAAGTTAGTTTGTTTTTGCCTGGGTTTGACAAGAAAGAAATTAAATTGATTCAATCGGGGCCGGAAGTGACGATCGAAGCGGGCGATCAGCGGCGCAATATTTTGCTGCCTCCGGCGCTAACTGGTAAATCTGTTACTGGTGCTAAGTTCCTGAATGGTTACTTGATTATTTCTTTTTAGGGTAAGGAAGAAGGCACGACACGGATTTTGACACGGATACACGGATGAATTATCGAGTTCTCTAATATCATGTGTCGTAGATTCGTTGTTGTGTAATTTCTGCGATCGTAGGGGCGGGTTTTACCAACCATAATCGCCTGAAAAAAACAATCTCAAAAACCCGCCCCAACCCAACGAATAATATTAATGTACATTCAGATTTATGGTGGGTGGGGGCGGGTTTATATGAATTGTCGATCGTCGTTATATATTGTTGGTGAACCCGCCCCTACGACATTTGGTAATTAAATCGACATCAACGCGCAAAATGTACATTCACCCCCAAAATCTGCTACAATCTCCAACAACACATCATCCACCCAGCCAATGTTCCGACAAATTTGGCAACGCATCCTCAACCTGTGGCAGCAAATTCAGCGGCGATTCCGCAAACCAGTACCCCCAGCGCCAAAGCCAACTCCGATTCGCACTTTTGGGGAATACGAACAGAAATTTTTGCAACTGTTAGAAGGAGTTGAACAAGGCTGGAGTCGGGGCGATATTAAAGGCTTTTTAATCGGCTGCAAAATCAAAGATGCTGAGTGGGAAAACTGGCTGCAAGAATTTGGAGACAGGTTGCTGGTATCCCCGGAAACCAATTTAGAATTGGGTGGGCGAATGGTGCGGCTGGGTGAGATGAATTGTGGGAGAATTAGTGAGGTTGCTGGGAAGATTGGTAGGGAATTGTTGGCTGGGGAGAGTTTAAATCGGAAGGATGAGGAAGGGCGATCGGTTGGGAATGAAAATATTGTTACTCGATTGTTGGATGGGAAGAATTTGAGTCAGACTCCTGCGGATGATTCATCTGTTGGGAATGAAAATATTGTTACTCGATTGTTGGCAAGGCAGAGTTTGAGTGCGACTCCGACGGATAATCCATCGGTGATAACTGAAAATATAGAAGTCAATCCAGAGGCAGAAGAATTATATAACCAAGGACGAGAATGTTATTCTGCAGGAGATTTAAAAGGGGCGATCGCAGCCTACAAGCAAGCCTTAGAAATTTACCCCAAATTCCACGAGGCCTGGAACGGGCTGGGCAATGCCCTAAATGGTTTTGGTCGCTACAGTGAGGCAAAAGCAGCCTTTGAGAAAGTCTTAGAAATTGACCCCAAATGTCACATACCCTGGAACGGGCTGGGCAATGCCCTAATTAATTTGGGCCGCTACAGTGAGGCAAAAGCAGCCTTTGAGAAAGTCTTAGAAATTGACCCCAACTCCAACCCTGCCTTGTACGGGCTGGGCGCTACCTTACATAGTTTTGGCCGGTACAGTGAGGCAAAAGCAGCCTTCGAGAAAGCCTTAGAAATTGACCCCAAATTCCACCATGCCTGGAACGGGCTGGGCGCTACCTTAAATAATCTGGGGCGCTACATTGAGGCAAAAGCAGCCTGCGACAAAGCCTTAGAAATTGACCCCAAATACCACAATGCCTGGAACGGGCTGGGCAATGCCCTAAAAAATTTGGGCCACAACAGAGAGGCGATTGCAGCCTTCGAGAAAGCCTTAGAAATTACAGGCGATCAATTAAGGCAACCTTGGGAAAATCGAGGTTGGGCATTTTTCAACTCCGGGCGCTACAATGAAGCCATTCAAAACTGGGATGAAGGCTTAGAGAAATATCAGCCCACTAACCACGACTATCGCCTTGCTTATGGCAAATTGCACCAGGCAAAAGGTTTGGCCCACTACATACACGGAAAACAAACCGCCACTTATTTTGACTGTTTCCACAAAGCCAAAGCCAGCTACAAAAAAGCCCGCGAATTATTGAAATCGCCCCTAATCCCAGAAACTTATGTAGAAGTAATGCAAGGCTTAATTACCGTCTCCAGCAGCTTGGGAGATCCCAAAGCTAGCGAGTACCTTACCGAAGCTACTATCCTGCTAGAACAATTAATTTTAGACAATGAAACTCACCCCGAAATAAAATTGCGACTCCAGCGCAAATTTGCCGGACTTTACCAGTTAGAAGTCGATACCCTCGTCGAGTCTGACGACAAAGTAAATGCCCTGGAAAAAGCCGAATCGCGAAAAAACTTTTGCCTGCAATGGATGCGCGCAGGTTCCCAAAACCGCACCGCCAGCCCAACTTATCCCAAAATCCGAGAGTTACTGGCAAACAACACCGAAACGGCGATTATTTACTGGCATCTCAGCCCAGTTTCCCTGACTGCTTTTATCATTACCCTAGACAATTTGGAAGTTATCGCCACACCTCTGTGCGACTTATCCCCAAGGGACAACAGTCAGAGTTTAGAAAAATGGTTGAAAGAATGGAAAACCAACTATCAAAATTACGGCAATACTACCAGCAAACAGCAAACCAAAGAATCCCATCCCTGGCGCGAGTCAATGACAGCGCAATTGCAAGAACTCGCTGACATCCTCAAAATTCCCGAAATTTGTACGCACCTCACCAATATCCAACACTTAATCTTAATTCCCCACCGCGACTTGCACCTGCTGCCACTGCACTTTTTATTCTCCGATAATCTTTTCACTATCACTTATCTGCCCAGCATCCAACCTGGGATAGACAGATTAGACAGAAAACCCTCACCTTCAATGTCTCTGCTGTTGGTAGAAAGCCCCGATCCATTACTTTTTGCTGAAATAGAAGCCTCGGCGATCGCAAATTTTCACCTTAACTGCAATACCATCTCCAGTTCACAAGCTACCACAGACAATCTTAAAGAAGCTCTGCAACAAGCTGCTGACATATTCCATTTTACAGGTCACGCCTACCACAACACAAAACAGCCGTCCCAGTCAGCGCTAATCCTGAAAAACAAACAGCCTCTAACTTCACAAGAAATAGCCCAATTCGAGTTAAGAAGCTATTATCTAGTCTGCCTTTCCGCTTGCGAAACTGGCATAACAGGAAAAGAAGAACTGATAGATGAATTTGTCGGTTTAGCCAGCAGCTTTTTAGCTGCGGGTGCTGTTTACGCCCTCAGCACTCTCTGGATAGTTGATGAGATTTCTACCGCATTAATGATGATTCGATTCTATGAAATTCTGAACGAACAGCGTTGCCAAAATAAGTTACATCCGGCACTAGCCCTCAAAGAAGCACAAAAATGGCTCCGAACTATTACCTACAGCGAACTATCCGACTGGTATCTCGAATTGGCTAAAGTAACGTACAATTCCGGTTGCAGTCAAGATTTGAGAGACGAAGCTAACCTAATCCGCAGAAATAATGCTAAAATGGAGTCTGATGAACCGCCTTATGCCGCTCTCTATCACTGGGCAGGTTTCACGATTACTGGTAAAGTTAATCCCTAACTTCCCAACCATCGACTATTATGAAAACAACAGATATTATTCGGCTACAAGCCATTGGGGCTACTTTAGCTCAACTAGATTCATCTATTCAACTTGGCGAGTTGGAAGATAGTATCATAAGTTCTGCGATATTGGCTTTTGAAAAATTAGCCGAACAAAACAACACTCTGAACGAAATTTACACAAAAGAACGCCTCGACTTAAAAGAGCAGTACCAAGCAAAATCAAAAGACAAACGATACCAGCCGACAAGTGACAGCATTTACAGCACGGATGCTGCAAATTTAAGCCCTTCCTTTCCTCAGCCGCCAGGAGAAGTGGAAAATCCCTCTGAAATAGCTAAAGCCTTTGACAATTTAATTGCATCTTTTAATAAAATCAAAAGCCTGTACGCGGTTGAAAACCCCCTAGAAAGTTTTCAAATCATCATCGAACAAGAAGCGATCGCACCTTTGATTCTGGAAGGTTACGATCGCATTCGAGCGCTATTTCCTACGGAAATATTAGGCTTGGAAGTGAAAACCGATCCAGAAATTGCCAACTGGCGATCGCTGTGGATTACCATTTATACCAAACTCGAAGTCGAGGAAGCTTTTGCAAAGTTAAATATCCTTGATGATAGTTGGTGGCTCGAAGCTAAAATAGCTGCCCCCAAAAATGATTTACATATTAGCCTTGAATGGGAGTCAAATGAGATTTGATTGGTCTGAATATTTGAATTTAGCTCAAGAGTTAGCAGCCACCAATAGTGAAAGTTCACCTAACAGGGAAGCCAAGTTGCGATCGGCGATAAGTAGAGCATACTATTCGACATTTTGCCTAGCGCGAAATTACTTGCGCGACATTGAAAAAGACCCAAGACTTTTTCGTAAGAATCGCGATATCAACGAACATCAATATGTAGCAGAAGAATTTATATACCACCCAACTAAAAGGAAAAAAATGGTCAAAATAGGTGAAAATTTAAGCAGATTGAGAGAACTTAGGAATAAAGCTGATTATGAAGATACTATGTTTAACTTACAAAGAGAAGCGAGAAATGCGTTAGTGCTAGCTGAGAATATTATTTCAGCGTTAAGTAACTTAACTGAATAATCCGGTAAATCTGAGATGTTGCACCATTCTCAATAAGCTTTTTATGAACAGGCTTTCCGGCCTGTTCCACAAGAAAATTCACTCTTTGTGGAACAGGCATCTTGCCTGTTCTTGAGAATGGTGCAAGATGTGAGGTAAATGGGAATCGATCGCAATAAACTTAAATGGCAACTCGTGCAAAAACCCGGTTTATTGAAGAAACCGGGTTTTTTAAGACAATTACCTAACTTTTACCGTTACCGTTTCCATTGCCGCCAGCCGTTTGCAAAACCCGCTTAGCTAAAGGTTCCGGCACTTCTTGCAATCGATCGAACTCCCAATTAAAAAATCCGACTCCCATTGTCTGCGATCGCAATTCTACGATCAAATTCTGCATTTCTGCGATCGGCAAATAGGCAGAAACTGCATCCCATCCCTTCCACTCTTTTTTACCTTCGTAGCCGAGAATTTGGCCCCGGTGTCCGCTGACCAACTGCAACACCTTTGATGTACACTCGTTCGGAGCGCAAATTTCAACTTTGGCGATCGGCTCCAGCAATGCCGGTTCGCACTTGGCCATTCCCTCCTGCATCGCCAAACGCGCCGCTTGCTTGAAAGCTTGTTCGGAACTGTCCACAGAATGGTAGGAACCGTTCGTCAGCGTCACCGCTACGTCTACCACCGGGAAACCCAGCGGGCCGCGATCCAAATACTCGCGCACTCCCACTTCCACGCCGGGAATGTACTGTTTTGGGACGACGCCGCCGACTATTTTGTCCGTGAAATTGAAGCCTTCGCCTCGTGGCTGCGGTTGAATGTCGAGGTACACGTCGCCAAACTGTCCGTGCCCGCCGCTTTGGTGTTTGTAGCGCCCGTGGATGGAAGATGCAGGTTTGCGGATGGTTTCTTTGTACGGCACTTGCGGTAAGTGAGTTACCATCGGCAAATTATACTTGCGGCGCAACCTGTCTAAGGCAACTTTCAGGTGGATTTCGCCTTGACCCCAAAGTATAATTTCGTGAGTGTCGCCGTGCTGTTCCCAGACTAAAGATGGGTCTTCTTCTAGCAATTTAGCTAAAGCGGAGCTCAGCTTAACTTCATCGTTGCGCTTTTCTGGGACGATCGCCCGTGCGTAGACAGGCGGGATGATTTCGGCTTTTGGCAATTCTTCCGATCGGTCTTGCGCCAGCGTATCGCCTGTTTTCAAGCCTTCTAGCCTTCCCAAAGCCACAATTTCCCCGGCGCTGACAGACTGCAAACTTTGCGTTTGCTGGCCGGTCAAGCGGTACAAACCGTTAACTCGAACGCCGTTCAAATTTGCTCCGTCTGCCAGCGTGCCCCGCCACATTCTCACTAACGATAGTTTGCCTCCTTGCGGTGTGTAATAGGTTTTGAGGATTTGAGCTAGAACTTTGTTCTCACTTTGTATAATGCCACGGCGATCGGCTGTTGTTTCCGGTGTCGGCGCTTCCCTCAGCAAAGCTTCCAGCAGAGGCCGCACGCCGAAATCTTGTTCGGCGATGCCGATGAATACTGGCACAATTAAATCTGCGCCTAATTCCATCTTTAAATCGCGGGTAATTTCTTCGGCGTCGGGATTGATTTCTTCGAGCAATTCTTCGAGTAAATGGTCGTCAAAATTCGCCAATTCTTCGAGCATTTGCTGCCGCGCTGCGCTTTCTTGTGCTTTGAGGTGTTCTGGAAGCGGGACGGGATCTGCGGCGGCGCCCGGATGGTAGTGGTAAGCTTGTTCGGTTACTAGGTCGATAAAACCGATGATTTGTTCGTTTTTGCCGATCGGATATTGGTGAGGTACGATCGGTCTACTGGAAACGGATTTGAGCGCGTCGATCACGTCGGTGAAGTTGGTGCCACAAGTAGTTTCGTCTGTGTAAGCTCGATCGATCTTGTTGATGAAAACTAAGTGGGGAATTTCCCAATCGTCGAGGAATTTAAACAGGGGTGCGAGGGTTAAAGTGCGATCGGCAACGGGTTCGCAAACAATTATCGCCGCATCCACACCGATGAGTGCATTGTAAGTTTCTTGGGCAAATTCTACCGAGCCCGGACAGTCGAGAAATGTGAAGCGGACGCCTTCATATTCAGCGGTGGCGGCGTTTACTTCTACGCTCATTTGGCGATCGCGTGCTTCCGGCGAACTATCACCTATTGTATTGCCATCTTTGACATTTCCTTTGCGGGTAATTGTCCCTGTCACCGACAGCAAACTTTCGAGCAGTGCGGTTTTTCCGCTTAAATAAGGGCCAACAATTGCAACGTTCCGCGTGGCCCCAAGGACTTTGTGGTTCATAATAGCCTCCAACAGAAAACTTGTTTTCCATTGCTCTTGGTGCAATCAGTTCTATACCATTTTCTAGACTTTTTCTAGGTTAATTTTTCTTGCAGTTTTGAGCAATTTCCGATTTTGGTATGATTCTATACTTTTGACGGTAGCGTGTTTTGAGTGACGCAAACACAAATTGTAGTTTTTCTTAATATTTGGATTTTTTAACCGCAGAGAACGCAGAGAACGCAGAGGAAGAGAAGAGAGAGACTAATAATTCCGATGAAGAGCGGATTTGATATCACTCTTCCTCTGTCTCGATTGGTCTAATTTCTGAGCAGTCGCAAACCGCTTAATGTGACTATTACTGTAGAGCCTTCGTGACCGATTACGCCGAAAGGCATGGTGATGTTTCCGAGAAAATTGGCAGCCAGTAACACTATAATGCAACTGAGTGCAAAAACAATGTTTTGTTTGACAATTTTTTGAGCGCGGCGGCCTAAACTAATTGCTTTAGCTAGTTGCTCTAATTTATCTGCCATTAATACTATATCAGCAGTTTCTAAAGCAACGTCGCTGCCGGAAATTCCCATCGCAATGCCGACGGAAGCTTGAGCGAGGGCGGGGGCGTCGTTGATGCCGTCTCCTACCATTGCTACAGTTTGATACTGGGTTTGCAGTTGTTTTATTGCCTGCACTTTGTCTTCTGGCAAAAGTTCGGCGTAGACTTCTTTGATGCCTAATTGACGGGCGATGTGTTGAGCTGTTTTCTCGTTGTCGCCGGTTAGCATAATTATATGTTCTATGCCTAATTTTTGCAAGCGTTTTACCATTGCTGCTGCTTCGGGGCGGAGGGTATCTGCTACTGCAATGATTCCCAAAAGTTGAGCGCCCTTTGCCACCCAAACAACTGTTTTACCTTCGGCTTGCAACTGCTGGCTGATTTGAGTCAATTCGGAAGTTGCTTGGACAAAATTGGCTTTACCAATGGCAATGATTTGATTGTTGACTTTGCCGACTATTCCTTGGCCGATTTTTGCTTGTACGTCGGTAGCGGTTGACAATTGTAACTGTTGCTGCTGGGCGGCGCTGACAATTGCAGAGGCGATCGCGTGTTCGGAATGAGCTTCTAGGGCTGCTGCAAATTGCAGAACTTCTGTTTCAGTATATCCGGCTGCTGGTACAATTTGGATAACTTCAGGTTTTCCGGTGGTGAGAGTTCCGGTTTTGTCAAAGGCGATCGCCCTGACTTTACCAATCATCTCTAATTGCGCGCCACTTTTAAACAAAATCCCCTGTCTCGCCCCATTAGCAATTCCCGAAAGCAGCGCCGGCATAATCGAAGCCATCAGCGCGCAGGGGGATGCGACTACTAGGAAAATCAGCGCCCGATAGATTGTCTCTTCCCAATTCCAGCCCAAAACAAAGGGCGGCAAAGTTGCGAGAAGCAAGCCTAAACCTACAATTAATTTAGCATAACCGCGCTCGAATTTTTCCACAAACATTTGAGAAGGCGGCGCTGCTGTTTGCGCTTCTTGAACCAGCCGAATCACTCGCTGAATCAAGCTGCTTTCTGGAGTTTTATGAACTTCGAGTTTCAGCGCGCCGACACCGTTAATTGTACCTGCATAGACTTCATCGCCGCTGGTTTTTTCCACGGGCATCGATTCGCCGGTAATCGAGGCTTGATCGATCGCACTGTAGCCTTCTATAATTATCGCATCTGTGGGGATGATTTCTCCGGGCTTGACTAAAATGTAATCGCCTATTTCCAATTTGTCGATCGCAACTTCCCGTTCCCCGCCGTACATTACCACTCTAGCAGTATCCGCCGTCAAACTCATCAAACTGCGGATGCTGCGTTCAGTCCGCTGCATAGCATAACCTTCAAGGGCGCCGCTAATTGCAAAGATTAAAATCAACACCGCACCGTCAACAATTAAATGATATTCTTGCCGCCATAGCCCTAAACCGGCCGCGCCCAAAGCAGCGACAATCATTAACAAATCTACATCTAATTCGCGTTCTTGAAAAAGGGTTGTTAAGCCTTCGCGGGTACTGGAATAGCCGCCGATAACATAAGCTGCGGGTAAGATTAAGACGGCTACGCCCAGCCAGCCGAATTGCAGGGCTAGCGAACCCAAGATTACTAGAATTCCGCACAGGGCGGCAGTCACAGCATCTGGATGTTCTTCTGCGAGGCGCCAGAGGCGAGAATTGGGGAGGGAATTGGGAGTCATGGGGGAAATTTGATTTGGTAGATGACTCCTTTACCCTAAACCTTGACATTAGTGTCAATGTCAAGAGTGAAACCAAAATAAATCCAGCATCAACTCGCCCCTCGTTGAGTACCAGAGTCCGACAGTCCGACAGGGAATGAATTCCCTGTCTCATAGCGCAAGTCCTCTGAAAGAGGACTGAAGATAGCTGAGAATTGAATTTAATGTTTCAGTCGGTTTTAACCGACTTCTGCTATGAGACGGGGAATTCATTCACTCCTAGGACTGTGGGTGAATGCGTGGGATTTCAATCACTCCTAGGACTGTGGGTGAATCTCAAGGCCCTCGCCTTCAACTTGTCATTCGTTACATCCGACAGTCCGACAGGGAATGAATTCCCTGTCTCATAGCGTAAGTCCTCTGAAAGAGGACTGAAGATAGTTGAGAATTAAATTTAATGTTTCAGTCGGTTTTAACCGACTTCTGCTATGAGACGGGGATTTCAATCCCCGGCGGACTGTGGGTGAATGCGTGGGAATTGATTCACTCCTAGGATTGCGGGTGAATCAGAAAGCCAAATATACAATCCCAAAATTCCCAAAATCCAATGCAAGAATACCTGACAATCAAACAACTTACAGAAGCGGTAAAAGGCACAATTACCCCTCGGATGGTGCGACATTATCACGCTTTGGGGCTGCTATCTCCGGCTGTACGATCGACCTCTAACTACAGACTGTACACCCGCAGCGACGTGCAAAGACTGCAAAGAATAGTCGCACTCAAGCAGCAAGGCTTTCAACTGTCTCACATCCGCAAACTGTTAGAAACTGACGCGGATGCTTCGCCTGACGCGCTGATGGCGACTCTGCAACGGCAATATCTGTCGGTTATTCAGCAAATTGTTCGCCTCAGAGAAACGGCTTCGGCGCTGGAAGGATTGCTGGGGCGGGATATTTCCTGTCAAGCGGTGCAAGCGGACGCATTGGCGCAATTAAGGCTGTTGCAGGCGGAAACTGAGGGGGGGTTGGATGGGTTGGAACAACTTTGGGAGGGTTGGGATGCGGGGGCGCACACTCACCCGGAGGATTTTGGGGAGTCGTTGCAGCTTTTGTTGCCGGATTTGGCCGATCGCTCGGAAATTGAGGTAGACTTGCTTTCTAAACTGGTGTTAGCCTGCGGAGATTGTTCGCTGCTGCCGTTTGTGAAGTTGAGCGAAACGGCGATTAAATCGGCGCGGGAAGCTTTGAAAAATCAGTGTCAAATTGTCGCTGATGTGCCGCCTGTTTTTGCGGCTTTGGATGGAACTAGATTGGCGCATTTGGGAACAAGTATTGCAACTTTAATTGATGACCCGCACATCAATGCTGCGGCGGAAGCGGAACAGGAATTCTGGCAGCAGCGTGAGTGGTTGGAAAAGTTGTTGAAACTGGAAAAAGGATGTATATTAGTGATAGGATATGCGCCGTCTGTGCTGATGGCGGTTTGCGAGGGGATCGAGTGTGGGCAATTGCAACCGGCTTTGGTAGTTGGAATGCCGATCGGTTTTAGTCATTCTCCGGTGGCGAAACGGCGGTTAGTGCGATCGGGCGTTGCTTATATTACGACTGTGGGAACTTTTGGCGGCGGATTGTTGGCGGCGGTTGCTTTGAATGCTTTGGTTGAGTCTTTGATTGAAAAGCCGAATTGTCACTGTCATCTTAAGTGAAGATGGGATTGAGGTTGGTTGTGGCGAAGAAGGAGTCAGGAGTCAGGAGAAGAATACTCTCTTTCCTCCTGTCTCCTCTTCTGGTGAATACTTCCGAAAGTTTCAATCCCTGATAGGGAGTTTGGTTAATTGCGGCAATACGGGGATCGTATTCCGTATCGTTGTCTATGGGTGTGTTTCAATCCCTGATAGGGAGTTTGGTTAATTGCGGCGACTTCCTCTCTTTTGAAGACAAAGAAGATGCTGTTTCAATCCCTGATAGGGAGTTTGGTTAATTGCGGCTTAAGTGTTGCCAAACCGAGGTGTCGGATAAACCGTTTCAATCCCTGATAGGGAGTTTGGTTAATTGCGGCGTCTTTGCTGTTTTTTCTTGACTCTTTTAGTATGTTTCAATCCCTGATAGGGAGTTTGGTTAATTGCGGCTCACTGGCAACCGTCTGAGCCGTGGTCAATATTGTTCGTTTCAATCCCTGATAGGGAGTTTGGTTAATTGCGGCTGGGGAGAAGGGAGGAAGATCGGCTGAGTTTGCGGTTTCAATCCCTGATAGGGAGTTTGGTTAATTGCGGCTTGGAGAAATAAAGTTAAGAATTTCTTCGACTTCGTTTCAATCCCTGATAGGGAGTTTGGTTAATTGCGGCCTGAATACAAAGCAAGCGCTTACCAACAAATGAATCGGTTTCAATCCCTGATAGGGAGTTTGGTTAATTGCGGCTTCCCGCCCGGAGACATATCTATCCTTAATTTAGGGGTGTTTCAATCCCTGATAGGGAGTTTGGTTAATTGCGGCGCCGAAAGCAACCGACAGAGCACGGGGAAAACACGTTTCAATCCCTGATAGGGAGTTTGGTTAATTGCGGCGATCTGGCCTTTCGGAATAATAGATATGCTTTGGTTTCAATCCCTGATAGGGAGTTTGGTTAATTGCGGCCGATCCTTATCTGGCATCCTTGCGCGATCGATTTGGTTTCAATCCCTGATAGGGAGTTTGGTTAATTGCGGCTTCAGCGGCGCGACTATGCCTACTTCTTGGGTGGAAAAAGTTTCAATCCCTGATAGGGAGTTTGGTTAATTGCGGCTATACGGGAGGCGCGGCTTGGTCTATAGACCTCCAGTTTCAATCCCTGATAGGGAGTTTGGTTAATTGCGGCACTTTTGCGGCATCGGCGGCGGCAATTCAAAGGTGTTTCAATCCCTGATAGGGAGTTTGGTTAATTGCGGCCCCCTTCTCAAAATGCACCTAGTGCTGATTTTTCTGTTTCAATCCCTGATAGGGAGTTTGGTTAATTGCGGCCTGGATTGATTTGTAGTGCTGCTCTTGCTGTGTTTCAATCCCTGATAGGGAGTTTGGTTAATTGCGGCCTGCACTTGTGCGGCTGAATACCACTGCTCAATCGTTTCAATCCCTGATAGGGAGTTTGGTTAATTGCGGCCCCAGTCAGTCCACCAGTTAGAATCCCTGCTGCACCTTGTTTCAATCCCTGATAGGGAGTTTGGTTAATTGCGGCGTTAGCTGGCACACTCTGTGCCGACTGTTGAATAGTTTCAATCCCTGATAGGGAGTTTGGTTAATTGCGGCACAACCACAGCCACAGCCACAAGCACAGGCAGCAATCGTTTCAATCCCTGATAGGGAGTTTGGTTAATTGCGGCGAGGCCCGACCGTAGCCGATTCTTACAGGTTTCATAAGTTTCAATCCCTGATAGGGAGTTTGGTTAATTGCGGCACAACCACAGCCAGTGGTAATCCTGTGATGGAGTTTCAATCCCTGATAGGGAGTTTGGTTAATTGCGGCTAAAGCGACTATTCGGTGAGATATACTCACGGTGTTTCAATCCCTGATAGGGAGTTTGGTTAATTGCGGCTGGTTTATGAAGGTGATCGGCTCCTGGTTGTTCTCGCGTTTCAATCCCTGATAGGGAGTTTGGTTAATTGCGGCCTTTGATCGATGCTGAGTTTGTGGATCTGTCGCCTTCAGTTTCAATCCCTGATAGGGAGTTTGGTTAATTGCGGCTAGCTCAGGACTTCTCAAGTATCTCTAAAATCTTCTCGTTTCAATCCCTGATAGGGAGTTTGGTTAATTGCGGCTGATCGCTTCCTCCCCCACTCACTACCAAAGTTTGGTTTCAATCCCTGATAGGGAGTTTGGTTAATTGCGGCGACAAACTGGTCAGTCTACAAGATGGCACGAGAGTTTCAATCCCTGATAGGGAGTTTGGTTAATTGCGGCAAAATCGGAAAAATAGCCGCCACCCGTCCGGTAGGTTTCAATCCCTGATAGGGAGTTTGGTTAATTGCGGCGATTTATTTGCAGTGCTTTCATGCGATCGTACACAGTTTCAATCCCTGATAGGGAGTTTGGTTAATTGCGGCGGAGCCATCAATGCTTTAGTAGGTACGCAAACAGTTGTTTCAATCCCTGATAGGGAGTTTGGTTAATTGCGGCTGCTGCACGAAAGTATTACCTCTATTAGGTGAAGTTTGTTTCAATCCCTGATAGGGAGTTTGGTTAATTGCGGCGCCAGTCAAATCTTGCTGCATTTCGCGTCAACAAGCTAGTTTCAATCCCTGATAGGGAGTTTGGTTAATTGCGGCCGGCCCAACCGTTTGAATCCGTTGAACAGGATATTGCAGGAGTTTCAATCCCTGATAGGGAGTTTGGTTAATTGCGGCAGAAGAGGATAAATTTATCGAACTGGTGAAAATCTCGGTTTCAATCCCTGATAGGGAGTTTGGTTAATTGCGGCTTATTGATCGTGCTGACAAGATTCTGGCCGATGAACTGTTTCAATCCCTGATAGGGAGTTTGGTTAATTGCGGCTCGCACAGTGGTCAAATGTGCGGGTAAGTCTCGTTTCAATCCCTGATAGGGAGTTTGGTTAATTGCGGCAGGCAAGAATTAGACAAGACTAGGACAGAGAATGAGCGTTTCAATCCCTGATAGGGAGTTTGGTTAATTGCGGCCCAGTGCTGCGAGCGATGCTTACCCTTCCCATGAGTTTCAATCCCTGATAGGGAGTTTGGTTAATTGCGGCCGAAAGAAGGATTACGGATTTAATATGGGAAACTCGTTTCAATCCCTGATAGGGAGTTTGGTTAATTGCGGCCGTAAAAATCCAAAATGATATTCTTGCTGGCAACTTCGATCCGTTTCAATCCCTGATAGGGAGTTTGGTTAATTGCGGCAGAAAAAAATAATGAATGATCTTACTTTTGCTGAACGTTTCAATCCCTGATAGGGAGTTTGGTTAATTGCGGCTAGAGCCAGAGCCAAAATTATAGCTTTCATTATCGTTTCAATCCCTGATAGGGAGTTTGGTTAATTGCGGCGTTCCAGGTGTCGAGTTACTCTCCTAGTATTCTCCGTTTCAATCCCTGATAGGGAGTTTGGTTAATTGCGGCATTTGTTTCACTGATAGCGCCTGAGAAGCTGTCTGAGTTTCAATCCCTGATAGGGAGTTTGGTTAATTGCGGCTAAAAACAAGCCTATCTCTGACGATCGTGTTATTGTGTTTCAATCCCTGATAGGGAGTTTGGTTAATTGCGGCTCAAGGGCAGTTCTGTACTGCTTACTGGTACAGACTTACGTTTCAATCCCTGATAGGGAGTTTGGTTAATTGCGGCGAAGTCTACAAATTGTATTGCGAGAATCTTTCAGTTTCAATCCCTGATAGGGAGTTTGGTTAATTGCGGCTATTGGTCGTCATTTTGTGGCTGCTGTTCCGTTGGGTTTCAATCCCTGATAGGGAGTTTGGTTAATTGCGGCCAGTTTTGAGCGAGTATCCAAGCAAATAGTGGAAGTTTCAATCCCTGATAGGGAGTTTGGTTAATTGCGGCTCTGCCGCTTATGGCATGGGAGATGTTCCTGCGTTTCAATCCCTGATAGGGAGTTTGGTTAATTGCGGCAGCATCACACAGAGTCCGGGAAGTTGTCGGAGCTGTTTCAATCCCTGATAGGGAGTTTGGTTAATTGCGGCTTTACTGTACAGCCCGACATGAACTCAGACAAAAGTTTCAATCCCTGATAGGGAGTTTGGTTAATTGCGGCCGGCTTATTTTCACTTTTAGAGGCTGATTGGCCAGTTTCAATCCCTGATAGGGAGTTTGGTTAATTGCGGCGTGCGATCGCAACTAGAAGCGCACATCTCCGAGGTTTCAATCCCTGATAGGGAGTTTGGTTAATTGCGGCGTCAGGCAACACCGATCGCCCATTGCCCAAACCGTTTCAATCCCTGATAGGGAGTTTGGTTAATTGCGGCCCCTTGATTGTTTGCCCTCTTGGCTATGATAACAAGTTTCAATCCCTGATAGGGAGTTTGGTTAATTGCGGCAAGAGCTTTTAGATAAAGCTGAGTATGCTTATTTTGTTTCAATCCCTGATAGGGAGTTTGGTTAATTGCGGCTCTTGAAGCTGAGCGAGGCGATCGCGAGGAATCGGAAAGTTTCAATCCCTGATAGGGAGTTTGGTTAATTGCGGCGAGTAGCCAAAATTTTTAGCCCGCGAAACATCAAGTTTCAATCCCTGATAGGGAGTTTGGTTAATTGCGGCGAGGCGTTGTATAAAGATGAGTTACGTATTGAAATTACCGTTTCAATCCCTGATAGGGAGTTTGGTTAATTGCGGCCGAGGGGCCATCAAAATCAATCGCCAAAAAGCCCAGTTTCAATCCCTGATAGGGAGTTTGGTTAATTGCGGCTCGCCTCCTGTTCAGTTCACCCCCCCTCGGCCTGTCTAGTTTCAATCCCTGATAGGGAGTTTGGTTAATTGCGGCTTGTTAAAATCGATCGCTCCTGGCGCTGTAAGTGTTGTTTCAATCCCTGATAGGGAGTTTGGTTAATTGCGGCCCAACTTTAAAATTAGTCATTGGTCGAGTTGCCGAGTTTCAATCCCTGATAGGGAGTTTGGTTAATTGCGGCTTTGCGCGATCAAGCTTTGAGGAAGTACGATCGGTTTCAATCCCTGATAGGGAGTTTGGTTAATTGCGGCCCATTAGAATTCTCCAAATTCAAGAGTTAAATTTTCAGTTTCAATCCCTGATAGGGAGTTTGGTTAATTGCGGCCAAAATTGGCAGCCGGAAAGCTTGGCTGAATAAAGTTTCAATCCCTGATAGGGAGTTTGGTTAATTGCGGCCCAGGGCGTACATTAGCAATTGATAAATACTGTTAAGTTTCAATCCCTGATAGGGAGTTTGGTTAATTGCGGCTGCTGGACTTTTGGCATTGATTGGTGGCGATACGGATGTTTCAATCCCTGATAGGGAGTTTGGTTAATTGCGGCTTCGGGGAATTGTCTGATGCAGTAATAGCTAAAGTTTCAATCCCTGATAGGGAGTTTGGTTAATTGCGGCTTAACCTCGAAAAAAAGTTGATAAATCCTGATTTGTTTCAATCCCTGATAGGGAGTTTGGTTAATTGCGGCTCAAAAATCCTGAAACTCGCCCTCGGTATCGGGAGTGGTTTCAATCCCTGATAGGGAGTTTGGTTAATTGCGGCTTGGCAGCTTACCCGCTGCAAATGGTGGCATTACGTTTCAATCCCTGATAGGGAGTTTGGTTAATTGCGGCTAGAAATTCCCGCCGCTCCCCCAGCGACAGTAACCGGTTTCAATCCCTGATAGGGAGTTTGGTTAATTGCGGCCCAGAGCGATCGAAGTGGTGCGACATCCAGCCCGGAGAGTTTCAATCCCTGATAGGGAGTTTGGTTAATTGCGGCGTGACCCAGCCAATTTGCTCACCGCCTCTATGAAGTTTCAATCCCTGATAGGGAGTTTGGTTAATTGCGGCGCTTTCCGTATTTGCCAAGCCATCAAACAGCAAATTGTTTCAATCCCTGATAGGGAGTTTGGTTAATTGCGGCCTACGAAGATTATGCAGATGAATTCTACCACGAAGTTTCAATCCCTGATAGGGAGTTTGGTTAATTGCGGCAAATCATGAGTATGAAATCAAAATACTCACAAAGTTTCAATCCCTGATAGGGAGTTTGGTTAATTGCGGCTTGTAATTGGTGGGTAAAGTTTCAGCAATACAAGTTTCAATCCCTGATAGGGAGTTTGGTTAATTGCGGCCTGATTGACTATCAATCGGTAGAGCAAACTTTCGTTTCAATCCCTGATAGGGAGTTTGGTTAATTGCGGCGCGTAAGCAGGAAATGCCCGTAACTTTTGCTGCTGTTTCAATCCCTGATAGGGAGTTTGGTTAATTGCGGCTCGTGTGGCTATTTCTGAAATAGGGGAGGATGGTGTTTCAATCCCTGATAGGGAGTTTGGTTAATTGCGGCTTTGATTTTCAGGAAGGAAAAGTTAGCTTTCGGAACCTTGTTTCAATCCCTGATAGGGAGTTTGGTTAATTGCGGCAAATTAAATATTTAGCAACAATCTTAATGGTACTTGTTTCAATCCCTGATAGGGAGTTTGGTTAATTGCGGCTTGGCCGCTTGTGCGATCGCCTCCTGAACTGAATCAGTTTCGTTTCAATCCCTGATAGGGAGTTTGGTTAATTGCGGCCAGCGGCCGCGCAAGCTTCATCTTCAGGGCGATCGCCGTTTCAATCCCTGATAGGGAGTTTGGTTAATTGCGGCCCTAAACCGCCCAAGTTTCCACCAAGTGCGATCGGGCAGTTTCAATCCCTGATAGGGAGTTTGGTTAATTGCGGCTTTAATCAAATCTCAATCAGTTCAGGAGCCGATTGCACTAGCGTTTCAATCCCTGATAGGGAGTTTGGTTAATTGCGGCCTCTATATGGTAACGCAGTCTACCGCGTAACATACTAATCTTTGTTTCAATCCCTGATAGGGAGTTTGGTTAATTGCGGCAAGTGTAGATACAGCTAGGCGTATCTTGATGCAGCTTGTTTCAATCCCTGATAGGGAGTTTGGTTAATTGCGGCCCATAATTTCAAATGAATATTTGTCATACCGTCCTGTTTCAATCCCTGATAGGGAGTTTGGTTAATTGCGGCGTTCATGACAAAGCTCAGTTGCACCCAATCGCCTGTTTCAATCCCTGATAGGGAGTTTGGTTAATTGCGGCCCCCGCCTGCGGGTGCGTTGTATTGGTCGGCACGGCGTTTCAATCCCTGATAGGGAGTTTGGTTAATTGCGGCCCGTGAGCGCCGTCACTTTCTCGTAGAATTGCTTGTTTCAATCCCTGATAGGGAGTTTGGTTAATTGCGGCTTGCCGTCAAACAATTCAGCCTGTGAGATTGGGTTTCAATCCCTGATAGGGAGTTTGGTTAATTGCGGCCCACGATTACCTAAGTCGTGGCGCTTCGTTTTGTGTTTCAATCCCTGATAGGGAGTTTGGTTAATTGCGGCCAGCCTTAGATCCCTCTGTAAAATGGTATGTAGGGCAGTTTCAATCCCTGATAGGGAGTTTGGTTAATTGCGGCTTTTGGAGTGTTGCCGATCCGCCCGCGCACTCAGGTTTCAATCCCTGATAGGGAGTTTGGTTAATTGCGGCGATTGGCATTATCCCACCTCCAGCAAACGGGAATCTTTAGTTTCAATCCCTGATAGGGAGTTTGGTTAATTGCGGCATTGCCGCTCCTACTGCTTACCTACTGTTGTGGGTGTTTCAATCCCTGATAGGGAGTTTGGTTAATTGCGGCCAGATCGCAAAAGTAAACCTTAAGTTACTACAAGTTTCAATCCCTGATAGGGAGTTTGGTTAATTGCGGCCGCTCGGTGCTGTGGCAAAATTGGATTAAATACCCGTTTCAATCCCTGATAGGGAGTTTGGTTAATTGCGGCAAAAAGTGGCTGCTTCTAAAATCGGCTGCACCTGGTTTCAATCCCTGATAGGGAGTTTGGTTAATTGCGGCCGCCCGTTCCAGAAGCATTGCTGTATTTGGTTTTCAACGTTCATTTGCGTCTGCATAAAACAAAAGTACCATTTCAGCCTTCGACTTGTCAATACCCAACTTTTCAGACAGCCCTCAAACCCTTGTCCTGCATACATTTCAGCGATTGCGTCTACCATTTTATTGCTTGAAGTGCCTCTAACCCTTACAGCATCTACATTATAGCCCCCCAATTTAACACCTCGATTTTTACACCTACTCATAGACGCATTTTCCACCCAAAAACAGACACCAACCGATCACCACTTGCCCAAAGCCCCCCAAACAGTACCCGAAACCACCCCCCAAATCGCCCCTAAACCAGCCCCCACGATCGCCCCCGCCACAGGCCCCAACTCCACCGGCACCCCAGCGCTAACAGCCGGAAACATCGCAGACACCAGCGCCCCCAACACAGCACCCGCAAAAGTCCCCAAAAAACTGCCCCAAATCGCCCCCAAAGCCCCACCCTTCAAGCCCGAAGGCTGAAACGAAATCGGCAACTTCGGCGCAAACCCGCAAAAACCCAACAAACCCCCAGAAACCACACCCCCAACAGAACCCACACCAGCCGCCACAATCGCCACACCCAGCAGCAAACCCGCAAACTCATTCACCGGCCGCATCTGGACACCGTACTGCTGCCAAACCACCAGCCCAGCCCCCAAAAAAACACCAGCCAGAGTCCCCACAAACGAGCCCCAGACCGCCCCCAAATACCCTCCCCGCCGGCCCCACACCCTCCCCGCCGGCAGCGCCAGAGGAGGCCGAAAACTCGCCCAAACACAGCCCCAGACAGCACCAACCCCCGCCCCAGCCAAAATCCTCTCCCCGATTCCCGGAGTGCTATTAATCGCCCCAAACACCGCACCGCCGATCGCCGCCAACAAAAAAGCCCCCCAAGACGCCCCCACCAAAACTCCGCCCCACTTCCGCCAAATCTGATTCGGCGGCAAAGTAAAAACGCCCCACATCATCCCAAAAAAACAGCCCCAAATCGTACCAACAAAAATCGCCCCCAAAATAGCCCCGCCGCCCTCAGCTATTACCGAATAAATCCCCCCGATCGCGGCCAAACACAAACTCCCCCAAACACCACCCCAAGCAGCATCCTGAACAATGCGCTCAAACTTGCCCACCGGAAGCTGAGGCGCAGGAGTCCGACTCCGAGAAGACATCGGCATCGGTAGCAACGGCACTGCGTACTGGCCGATTGGGCGCGACAGCCCCGTGGCGGGCTGTTGCCGGCGCACTGCTGGCTGGGGTACGGCAGGCGGTGGTTGGGGCTTTTTACGCTTGATTTTCGCGGGCTGCAAGTGCAATCCGTTGCTGACTGCTTGCCGCGAAGGAAACGGATCGCGGCCTTTGAGGAGTTTTGCCCGATCGCACCAAGGACACCGACTGAGATGATTACCGTATTTATGCTGACTGTTTTTGCTGCAAGTTACCAAAGCATCTTCGGCTTCCCGAATCGCATTCACCCAAGTTTTCGCATCCGGGCGCGCCGCAGGATTGCCGTGCCCTTCCTCAAAACAGCGGATAAACATCTGCCGCAGCCGGGGATGTAGCATCTCGAAAGGAGGCGCAGCGGGCATCGGGCGGTAGCGGGCGGGCACGGGGGCACCGCCCCTACTGCATCCGGGGACATGGCCCGATCGAATTCTCGCTTCCAAAGACGGCGGTTCATCGCTACCGAGATAAACTCCCGAAAACGGATGTGTACCTTCCATCAGCAATTGAAAAATTAATACAGCTAAACCGAACAAATCGTGCTCTGGAGATCGATCGATATCGCGGAAAGTCTGCCCCTGCAACTCCGGCGGCGTAAACTCTGGTTTCCCCACGGGACACCGATAAACGTAACCGGTATAAGGATCGCGGACTTGAAACGAATCCGTGTCTACCAGCGTTACCAACGCCGTATCCGTCACGAGAATGTTCGACTCGTTTACGTCGCCGATGACGTAACCCCTGACGTGGAGGGCGTTTACAGCCGAGGCGAGATTTCTGGCGGTACGGTGGAGGTAAAGATAGCTAAATAGCGGTTTTTGTTCGCGCCTGGTTTTGGGTGTGTAGAAAGTGTGTACCGGCATCACTTTGTTGACGCGCGGCATCACAAAACCGACGATTTTTTCTCGCCCGCCGACAGTATGCAGCAAATCGATCGGCCAAGCAATGGAAGCGTGCCCCGGTTCCGCGATCGGCGCATCCGGCGGCATACTGAACATGACTGTGAGTTTGTCGCCGTCTTCGTCTGTCGGTTTGTGGTAGATTTTTGCTACAAGGGACGAGTCTTGGGCGATCGGGTAGATGCGGCCTTCACCCCCGCTGGCGATCGCGGTTTTGGTGTCGATCGCAATCAGTTGTCCGCTAAATTGGCGCTGCAACTGCATAGAATTCGCTTAGGGTATGGGGGCATCAATCGATTTTAGATTTTAGATTTTGGATTTTAGATTAAAGAAAGCTACCCCACTGATAGATCCGTAATTCTATTTTATTGTGGGGAGTAGGGCTTGGGCAGGAGAGCCCGCCCTGGAAAATTCAGCAACAGGCTTTGGGGCCTATTCCACGATAATTCTATTTTATTGTGGGTTAGGCAGGAGAGCCCGCCCTGGAAAACTCAACAACAGGCTACGAGGGCCTGTTCCACAATAGTTCAATTTTGCAGTTGTGCTTACAATTGATTGGGATCGATGCCCATTTCTCGGAGTCTTGATTCCAAAGCTTGCGATCGCGATCGTTCTTGTTCCAGCAGCATTTCTGCCTGTTCGGCCCGCAGCCGTTCTTGTTCGGCCCGCGCCTCGGCTTGCTGGATCTGTCGATCGAGTTCCACAAAACTCCTAAACGGTTCTCCAGATGGCCCGAACATTTCGAGTCCTGTTTCTGATAATTGAAACCGCACTCCCAGTCTCGGACTTACCCAACCGTCCATTTGTTCGATCGCTTCTAATTGTGACTCAACCCGCAACCATCCTGTCAGTTCTAATGTTTGCGGGTCGTACAAATAGTATTCTTCCACGCCGTAGCGTTCGTAGAATCTGAATTTTTCAATCATCGGAGTCAGACGATTTCCCGGCGACCAAATTTCAAACGCGACTTGCGGTGCAATATTATCTTCATGCCACTGTTGGTAGGAACCTCGATATCCTTTTGGTCTCCCCAAAACTACCATCACATCTGGTGATTGGCAAAGTTTATTATTTCCTTCCACGGGATACCAAAGCAAGTCACCTGCTACGAAAACATTTGGATCATCGGCAAACAGCAATTCTAAGTTTTCTTTAATCCAAACAATTAATCGAAACTGATCCGTATTGTTTGACATCGGTTCGCCGTTATCGTCGGGGTAGATGATATTTGATTTTTCGGGAGATTGCAGTTGTGTAACCATTGCTGTTTCCCCAATTTTTTTGACAAGTTGATTTTATTTTAGTCGATCGCCTGTTTCCTCTTCCAGTTCGTCAACTGCGGTTTGGATAAAGTTATCCACCAACCAGTCGCGGGTACGCGAGAAATTGCTTCTCAATTCCAGGTACTGACTGCCTAGTTTTGCCTTAAAGTCTTTGGGGAAAATCTCTTTGGCCACTAACATATTTTTCCAGCGAGTTAGCTGGCTGGCGTTGCGTTCGGGAAAGCGGTTGTACAAATAGTCGATCGCGATCGCATCTAGAATAGCCGCACCCAGCATTTCCCGCCGTTTCACCTCGTTTTCTGGCCCTACTTGTCGCGGCTGAGTTAGATCCAGATGCTGGCTAATGTTTGGTTCAATCAAGTGCTGAATCAGCCAGTTTCCCCCACGGAAAAAATCGCGATTCAACTCCAAGTAAATCGCGCCAAACAAAGCTTCAAAAGCCTCCAAAAAATTCCTAGTCTGCTCGCTTTTGTCTGCTTCTTTCCCATTCCAGACGCGCCAACCGAGTTCGTTTAATTTCAGATTTTGTGCAAAATCCGCAAGTTTTTTCGGATCTGCTAAACGAGCTTTTAAGGTTGAGATAGCATCGGGATCGAGTTCTGGATATTCGCGGTAGAGGTAATCGGTAACAACAGCACCGAAAATCGCTGCGCCTAAGAGTGACAGCCGTTTGTACTTAACCTCTTGCCAAGCGGGAGACTCCTGGGGGCGATCGGAGTAATAGCTGGTAGAGTAACGGCAATTCAAGGCAATTTCCAGCAGTTTTGTCTGCTGAAAGCTGGAAAGGTCGATCGCTGCTTTGACTGCTTCAATATCTACCTTTTTATTTTTTATTAGCTCTAATTCTTCTTCACATTTTCCCCACTTTTCCAACCAATCACCGCCAGCATCTTCCACATACAAATCCACAAAATCTACCCCGTAATTCATCCAGTCATCCTGCATTTTTCGGGCTGCTTCCAGTTCTTCCCAGACTTTTTGCAAGTTATTTTCAACGATGCTCGTACCTTGTACAGTCATAGTATTTGATTTTGATGTAATTTGATTTTTTTTCCAACAATTCACGGCGATTAAATCAAATCTCAATTCAATTTAGGCCGAGTTGCTAGTTATTTAACAAGATTGATTGCTGCGGTAAATCTTCCCTGCTTAGCCTTGGTATCAAGCACCTGTTGTCGCCGTCTGGCAGACCCCTCCCGGAACCAGAAAAGGGGAGGAAGAATCTTGCTCCGCCTTCCCTTTTGCGGGAAGCTGTCTGGGGACTAGGCTTTTGCCATTGTCGAGAATTGTGCAATATGTGAGTTAGTCAAATTTTTTTTTTCACGGAGTTTGGAGCAGTCGAACTATTCTCAGCAGCATATCTGCTTGATTTACGGGAACTTGAGGTAACGACCTGCGGGCAAATTATCACTATTATATAATGCAATGTTAACTAACTGGTTCAGGAAATTTGCATCGTTTTTATCATAACTTAAGAATAATCCTCTGTCAATCCCCCAAGCTTGAAGAGTTTGTTGCCAATTTTGATATTTTAGTTCAGAAAACTCATCCGAAAGAGTAGTGACTTGAATGCAGAGGGGCTGTTGTTGGCGGTTGCTAACGATGGAATCGGTTGCCATAGAAAGATCTGCAACATATCGATACAAAACAGTGCCTTGCCGATCGACAATTCGGGCTGCGATCGCACGAATCACGAGATCATCTCCCGGATCGAATTGGCCGGCCTTGAGTTTTTGTTTCCAGATGTAAAATTTGCGATCGTTTTCGCTCAGCCATTTAGGAAATAGATAGCTGTACCAATACCTTTCTCCCGGCGTCATTAACTCAAACGCGGCTTGCTGTTCTCTTTCCGAAGGTAGAGATTGAACTGCCAGCCAAACCTGAGAATCTCGGATAAGCTGCAGCAAAAAAGCCATCACAAATTTTTTAGCAGTTAGCGAACCGGGTTTAATATCTTTCACCCAGCGATTGATTTCATCCAATCTTCTCGCTAAACTCGGATCTATTAGATCTGCGTCGCTAATTAGGGAGTTGAGCCGATCCTTAATCTCTTGTGCTTGCAAATGACGACCTACTGTACAAACTAAAGCAAAATTGTTGACACCTCGATTTTATTATAGAACCGCGCCAAATTTTCACCGCTCGCGAGACAGCGCTAACAATTTTTGTGGGGTAGGTATCCTGACAGCCCTTGACTTGATTTTTCGGAGATGTCTATTGAATAGTTGCTGCCGATTCCCGCAGGCGCAGGTACAATAAAACCAAATAAACATTCATCAACGGCCCGGCTAAAAATCCGAGTAGATTACTTGTAAGCTGATATCCTACGGATTTGGCCGTCGGATCGATTAATAGGGAAATCAATATTATTGGCACAAAAACAAGCAAAACAATCAGAGAAATCGCTCGAAATAGCAACCACCAGCGCCCTTTAGTTAATTTCCAACTGCTGCTAAGACTGTCCACCGCCGAAGAGTTATCAATGACGGTAGCGTACAATGAAAATGTTAAGCGATATGATACATAAAGACCGGGAATTATTAGTGCAATGAAGCCTGCAAACACCACCCCCACAAACAAAATATAAGCCAAAATAAGGTGCAGCAATCTTCTGCTTGCTTGATTGAAAGCCTGACCCACAGTTACTTGATTTCGAGTCAAACTTCGGTAAGTGTAGAAAATCATGGCTCCCGAAAATAAAGGAACTGCCACGAACGAGTAGATAAAGAAAAGAACACCTGCTGAACCGAGATTGCCAAAACTATTGAGCGCGACCAATATAAAATTGGGAAAATTGATTGTCAACAGGGGAGCGTATATAGGCCCCGTAGTAGCAAATGTTTCTCGCAGCAAGCTTCTGGCACTAATTCGTGGATCTGTCATAATTTTTTATCCGCTTTTTGTAAGTGGAGTTGAGATCACATCTTGCACCATTCTCAATAAGCCTTTTCTGAACAGGCAAGATGCCTGTTCCACAAGAAAATTTATCTTTTGTGGAACAGGCATCTTGCCTGTTCTTGAGAATGGTGCAATATCTCAAGTTGAACAGACTAGACATTGGTCGAAAAAGTTGCTAACAATAATGTTAAGTCATCATCGGTGCGTTCGGAAACGCGGGGCGATCGCAAAAATGACTCTAACTGCTGTTTCGCATCTTCTTCTTCTTTCCACTCGCCAGAAAACCGAAACAAAGGCGCAAAAAACGGCTTGTGCGGCGTGCCTTCTGGGATTTTGAGAGCTAGCATTTGCAAGCCGTCGGAAAAAACGGCTAAGTGCGGCAGTTTTTCCCGCAGTACCTGAAATTGCGCTGTTTCTATCGCATTCGGCGAAATCAAAAAGATAGTTTCGTTGATGTATTCGCCGCAGGGAGGTACTGTCAGGGCGATCGCATTTCCTGCACTATCACCTGCTACCGCCGCACCGTCGCCGATTTGAGCAACTGCGATTAATTCTGGTGTAGCAACAACCGCAATTAAAGTGCAGGCTAAATCTCTCGCAGCCACTTCCCGCACAGCCGCTTCTGCTTCCACCTGCGCCCGCGCGACTTGCAGCGATGCTGTCAAGAATACCTGCCATTCGTCGTCAGTTTCAGGCAGCCTTTCCTGTTGCTGGCAAATCGTTTCGACAACCGCTTCCACAGCAATTTTGGCCCCAACTTCTGCGAGTGCTGCCGAGCCCGCACCGTCGGCAACCGCTGCCGCTAAAACACCGTTTGGCAAGAGACGCCAGCAGTGGGCATCTTGACAAGGCTGCGCTCTTTTTTCGTGGCTCGTACCTATCACCGACGCCCCTACAACTTGCCAATTAAAGGATGAATTCTGCATTAATAACTCTTTAACTCAAAACTTCGTAAATTCACAACTATGCAAAGTCTGGACGGGTTTATTTATCCCTAATTACAGCACTTTTCTGGGTTCGTAGGTACTAGCCCTTGTAGGGACACGGCACTGCCGTGTCCCTACGGCACTCTCACTAATGACCAATGACTAATGACCAATGACTAATGACCAATGACTAATGACCAATGACTAATGACCAATGACTAATGAGCAATGACTAATGACCAATAACTAATGACTAATGACCAATGACTAATGACTAAACAGTTCCCCATCCGGGTGGCGGCAGTGCTACTTGTTCGTCAATTTTTGAGTGAGAAACTCTCTGCATACTAGCCGACAGCCAGATGAACATCTCTCTAAAGTCTAATCCTTTCAATTTTACAGGCGTGCGATCGACAATTTGCGCGAGACGGGGAATATTAGCACCTTCCACTCCGACTGCAAAAAATGCCACGCGCTTGTTAGTTTCTTCCTCTTTAATCCGCTGTGCTGCTATTTCCACAACATCGTCGGATTCACCTTGAGGTTCGCCGTCGGTAATCATAAATACCCACGGGCGGTAGTAGGTAATGCCGTTGTTGCGGTATTCGGATTTGCGGGCGGCAATGGTATCTAATGCTAGCTGAATGCCTGCGCCCATGTGGGTTTGTCCTTGAGCTGTCAGCAGTGGCGTCTCGAACTGGTCGGCGGTAACGAAGTCTTGCACGACTTTGATCTGATTGTCAAACGAAATAATCGCGACTTCGACTCGCTTTTTAGCTAGTTCGTCTTTAATTAGGTCATTCCTAAAAATTTCCAGCCCCTCATTCAAGGCATCTATCGGTGCGCCTTGCATGGAGCCGGAGGTGTCCAGCAGGAGGACGCAGGGACAGCGCGGCTCTGGGTTTTCGGCAAATTCTACGGCTTCGTCTAGTCTCATGGTTCGGGGTTGACCTGGGAGTGGCTCGATTTCTAGGTTTGTTACTTTCTACCCTAGCAACTAGGTGACATATTTAACTCAATCTGCCCGCTGGCGCTCGTATTTTACCATTTACCTGAATCGATTTGAGATTTTTAATTGTAGATTTTAGATTTTATAATTGGATGTCTGGGGTCAAAAAAACAAATTTCTTCCTGCCTGTGGTAATATAGACTAATAGTATTACTGCAAAATAAGGAAGAATCTTATGATTGCAACAGTCACGCAAAAATTAACCTTTGACCAATTCCTTGTAGAATGTCCAGAAGATGGACTCTATGAACTGGTAAATGGAGAAATTGTAGAGATGAATGCGACAAGAAATCATGATGATGTTGCTAATTTCATGTTATTTGGCTTCAATGATGAAATCCGGCGACTAAGTTTAAATTATGTAGTTAAAAATACCGCCGTTATCAGAACTGTAAGTAAAGCCGGCATCGAACAAGGGCGGAGACCGGATGTCAGCGTAATCGATCGCGATTTGTGGCGATCGAACCGTTCTGCTTATGCTGCAATGCGGGAACCAATTCAATTGGCAGTGGAAGTAACATCAACAAATTGGGAGGACGATTATATAGACAAATTGGACGAATATCGGCGCCTCGGAATTCCTGAGTATTGGATTGTCGATTATTTAGCAATTGGCAGCAGGGAATTTCTGGGAAATCCCAAAATTCCAACTGTATTTGTTCACCTTTTGGATGCAGATGGCAACTATCAAATAAGCGTGTTTAAAGGCAGTGAACGAATTGTGTCGCGAACTTTTCCCGAATTAACGCTGACAGCAGAAGAAGTGATGAATGTTTAACTTCGGTTAATCCAGCTAGCCCGACTATTCTCCATAAAAAATCACTGAAAATATGAAATCTATTTCTGATAAAAAACTTTCTAATCAAAAAGCTATTAGTCCTTGGAGTTACAAACCTTGGTGGTGTCAACCTTGGTCGATTCTTTTGACAGGCACGAGTCTGATTTCCGGTAGTTGGTTTTTGTTAAAAACTGTTTGGATAACGGTTTTAGTCGCGATTCCTTTATTAGCTTGGATGGGTTTTTTCTTGTTAGTTTGGCCGAGGTTGATGCTGTCTAGCGGAGTTTTGGATTCCGATGCAGATTAGGTTTTGGTGGCGGCACCTTATGTTTAGGGTAAGGTGCGCGACCATTGGTGTCAACTTAACGTTAAACCCTCAGTCCGGCAGGGGTTAAAACAATAGCCTCAAAGCGAAAGTCCTCGCTATGAGGACTAATGAGTTCTTCAGTCCTCTTCGAGAGGACTTTCGCTATAAGACAGGGAATTCATTCCCTGGCGGGCTGCCTGGTTAGCGAGAGGACTGTTTCATTCTCTTGTAGGGGCAATCCCCCCGTGGTTGCCCCGATGTCTGAAACCCCGACCCGCTCGTCTATGGGCTGGGCGGGCACGGCAGGGCGGTTTCATTCTCTTGTAGGGGCAATCCCACGCCCGGTTGCCCCGATAGTCTGAAACCCCGACCCGCTCGTCTATGGGCTGGGCGGGCACGGGGAGTAGGGGTCGCACCGCCCCTACAAAACCCTGGTTTTTCTGAGAATGAAACAGTTCTGGGGTGAGCGAGAGGACTGGCGGACTAAAAGCTTCAGTTGACACTAATAGTGCGCGCTGCACACCCTAAACATAGGGTGTTTCGCCCTCTAGGTTTGCGGGTAATAGTCTTGAATTGCTTTTACTTCCATTGGGTAGGATTTTAGCGATCGAATTCCCGCTGCTGTCGCTTTGGCACCGGCTATTGTAGTAATAATCGGGATTTTGTAAGTCAAAGCTGTGCGGCGGATAAAGATTCCGTCGGCGCGGGATTCTTCGCCGGAAGGCGTGGTGATAATTAGTTGAATTTTCTCATTCTTGATCGAATCCAACAAATTCGGCCGCCCTTCGTGCAGTTTCAATTCTAAATCTACCTGTAAACCTTGCTCTTGCAAAACTTTGCGTGTCCCGTGGGTTGCGACTACTCTGAAACCCAATTCTAAGAATTCCTTGACAACGGGTACAACTGCTAGTTTGTCCCGATCGCGCATCGAAACCAGCACAGTTCCAAACAGCGGCATCATTTGTCCAGCACCGAGTTGAGCTTTGGCAAATGCTTTGCCAAAATCGGTGTCAATTCCCATGACTTCGCCGGTCGATCGCATTTCTGGCCCTAACAAGGTATCAGCTCCCGGAAACTTAGCAAAGGGCAATACAGCTTCTTTTACCGAAACATGAGTGGGTATAATCTCTTCAGTAAAACCCAAAGCTTCTAGAGTTTTGCCCGACATGACTCGCGAGGCCATTTTTGCTAAGGGAACTCCGATCGCCTTGGAGACAAAAGGCACTGTTCGAGAAGCGCGCGGGTTAGCTTCCAAAATGAAAACTTCTTCCCCTTGAACGGCAAATTGAATATTCATCAACCCGATCACTTTCAGCGATTTTGCTAATTCTACAGTCCAGCGGCGGATTGTTGCCAAAGCTGCATCAGAAAGCGTTTGGTAAGGGATAGAACAAGCAGAGTCGCCGGAGTGGATTCCCGCTTCCTCGATGTGCTCCATAATACCGCCGATCGTCACATTGCCAGTAAGATCGGCGATCGCATCGACATCCACCTCGATCGCATTCTCCAAGAACTTATCAATTAAAATCGGATGCTCCGGTTCTACTAGCACGGCATAGGTCATGTAACGTTCCAATTCCGTATCGGAATAAACAATTTCCATTGCTCGCCCGCCTAACACGTAACTCGGTCGCACCACTACCGGATAACCGATGCGTTGAGCTACTATTAAAGCATCCTCAAAACTACGGGCTAAACCGTTAGCAGCTTGCTGAATATCCAATTTCCGCAGAATCTTTTCAAATCGCTCCCTGTCTTCAGCAGTATCAATGGAATCCGGCGAAGTTCCCCAGATTTTTGTTTGTACGTCGGGGTGATTTTCCAGAGCTTTTTGTAAAGGCAGCGCCAACTTCAGCGGGGTTTGTCCGCCAAACTGAATAATTACTCCTTCGGGATTTTCGGCTTCGATGATGTTGAGAACATCTTCTTTTGTTAGCGGTTCAAAATACAGGCGATCGCTCGTATCGTAATCCGTTGAAACCGTCTCCGGGTTCGAGTTGACCATAATTGTCTCAAAGCCATCTTCTCCTAGGGAATAGGAAGCGTGACAGCAGCAGTAATCAAACTCAATTCCCTGTCCGATCCGGTTCGGCCCGCCACCTAAAATCATCACTTTTCGTTTGGTAGAAGGCAAAACTTCCGACTCCGGCGCGAGACTGTGGCCTACAGGCGAAACTTTCTTTTCTTCATCGCCCAATTCCCAAATTGCCGCTCCCGCTTCGTAGGTGGAATAATAATACGGTGTAAACGCTTCAAATTCAGCGGCACAGGTATCGACGGTTTTGTAAATCGGAATTACGCCTAACTGTTTGCGGTAAGCGCGGACTTGATCTTCCGATGTTTTGGTGGCGTAAGCAATTTGGCGATCGCTAAAACCCAACTGCTTTACTTCAAACATTGTCTCTTTTGTGAACTGTTCCAACCGCGTTCGTTTCAAGAACTTCTCAGTTTCCAGCAATTCCTGCATTTTATCCAAAAACCAAGGATCGATTGCTGTGAACTCGAAGATATCTTCCACCGACATTCCCATCATCATCGCGTGGCGAACTGTAAAAATGCGATCGGGATTTGGCGTCCGCAATCCGGCGCGAATTTGTTCCAAACTCGGCAACTTTTCCGGTTTGTCGCAGCCGAAACCCGCGCGGCCTGTTTCCAATCCCCGCAGGGCTTTTTGGAAGGATTCATTGAAGCTGCGCCCGATCGCCATTACCTCCCCAACTGACTTCATTTGCGTTGTCAGAGTGGGTTCGGAACCGGGAAACTTTTCAAAGGCAAATCGGGGAATCTTCGTCACCACGTAGTCAATTGTCGGCTCAAAAGACGCCGGAGTTTTCTTGGTAATATCGTTGGAAATTTCGTCTAGGCTGTAACCTACCGCTAATTTTGCCGCCATTTTGGCAATAGGGAAACCAGTTGCTTTCGAGGCCAAGGCGGAGGAACGGGAAACCCTAGGGTTCATTTCAATAACGATGAAATCTCCGTTGACAGGATTGACGGCAAATTGAATATTGGAACCGCCGGTTTCAACTCCGATTTCGCGAATAATTTTCACCGAAGCATCCCGCAGGCGCTGATATTCTTTGTCTGTGAGAGTTTGCGCCGGGGCGACGGTGATAGAATCGCCGGTGTGGACGCCCATCGGGTCGAGATTCTCGATCGAACAAATAATCACTACATTATCTGCCAAATCCCGCATTACTTCCAGTTCGTACTCTTTCCAACCAATCAAAGATTGTTCGATCAAAATTTGCGATACTGGACTGGCGTCAATCCCGCCTTGTGCCATTTCTTCAAACTCTTCTTGATTGTAAGAAATGCCGCCTCCCGTGCCGCCCATTGTAAAAGCAGGACGAATAATTAACGGATAACTGCCGATTTGGTGACCAATTGCTTTGGCTTCGTCGAGAGTGTTGGCAATTCCCGAAGGGCAAACTGCGACCCCAATTCGCGCCATCGCTTCCTTAAATAATAGTCGATCTTCTGCCATTTCAATTGCTGGCAACTTAGCACCAATCAACTCGACGTTGTATTTTTCTAAAACGCCATTTTTAGCGACTGCTACTGCTAAATTTAGCGCAGTTTGACCGCCCATAGTCGGTAAAACTGCTTGAGGTCTTTCTTTAGCGATGATTTGTTCGAGGATGGCCGGCGTTAGAGGTTCGATGTAAATGCGATCGGCAGTTTCCGGATCGGTCATAATCGTTGCCGGGTTGGAATTCACCAACACTACTTCAAAACCTTCTTCTCGCAAAGCTTTGCAAGCTTGTGTCCCGGAATAGTCAAATTCGCACGCTTGACCGATAACAATTGGGCCGGAACCAATAAGAAGAATCTTTTTTAAGTCTTGACGACGGGGCATAGGTTCGTAATTAGTAATTGGACAAGGTGGAGGATTAATTTGATATTTTGCATCAGTCTTAGAAAGAGGGTTTCTAAGCTGTTCCCCCAAAAGCTTACTCAAAAAAGTGCAAGTTTTGTTGTTAATTTGAAATTGTGCACCATTCTCAGCATTTTGGAAGCAGAACCTCGGAACTCCGGCCCACAGACACCCCCAGCTAACCAGAAATATTGATGAGAAAAGGGTGCAGTCGATCGGTAAATCAAGACTATTTTAAGTGTTGCGGTCAAATCGTGTTCTAAAATACACAATCCCTGTATTCCGCCTGATTAATCATTGTAGAGACTTGGGCCAAGGCTTGTGTTGACTGTGGGGGGGAACGGATAAAATTAACCGGGTTGGATGATGAAATTTCCCGTAGCACGGGCGAGGGCGGGACGCCATCGCCCTCGGAGGATGTGACAATCACAGATCCAGCCATGTAGCCGCGGCGATGGAGGACACGGCAATACCTTGTGCAAAGCGTGTCAACTTAAGCCCATCGTCCGCCAGTCCTCCCACCCGCCCGTCAGTCCGCCAGGGAATGAATTCCCTGTCTAATAGCTAAAGTCCTCTCAAGAGGACTAATGAGTTTAAAAGTCTTCTTCTGAGTCCTCATAGCGAGGACTTGAGTTTTGAGGCAGGGGTTTCAACCCCTGTCGGACTGCGGGTTTAACGTGTTTGTTGACACGACGAAAGGCACGGTGTCGTGTCCCTAGCGTATTTCAGCCTATTTTTGGGCTTTGCGCGATCGGCGAATGAGTACGCTTATCACTTGTCCCGGCTGTGCGCCTCGCTGTGGCGGACTCCAATCCCCGACGGCGGCAAATCCCAGTCGGTACAAGGTGTGGATGGTTTCTAACACGGCTGCGCGGGAACCGACAACCGTTATCCGCACGACTTCCTGTTCCGATACTGCTGAGTCGTCATTTGGACGCGCGGATAAGTTATAAGGAATACCCTGAAAACCCCGTGACTTCAGTCCGGGGATGAAAGGGCGTTGCAGGATTCATCCTGCCTGCTCTCTTTACCCCAGTCTTAAATCTAAAATCTCATCTTTTCAATTCCACAAACTTTCGTGAAAAGTTTTGGACACGACAGGACAGCATGGTAAACTGAAACAGTCAGGGTTAAACTCCCTTGCCCGAAGTGAAACGGGACATGAGACACACTTTTAGGCATAAACCGGGGGACAAAGTGCGGCGAGAACACTCTAAACAGCCAAATCCAGCTAACCTAACTTTTTTACTGGGAATTGTTAAGTAGGGTAGGGCATACCCGAACTCTAGGCTCGTATCCTAGTACGCTTTTGGAGATAGACCCGCTGGGGTGTTTCTGAGTTAGGCTCATCAATTGGTGGTATCCCCACGGTTGAAAGGTTTAAGAATTGCCGCAAGGACAGAACATTTTAAGGTCAGTCGCTGAATTAAGAATCCCCTCGGCTTCAGCCAGGGGAGTGTCAACGTCAGGTACGAATTCCTGTGACATAATATGGTCTCCTGGTTTTTGGTTTTCCTAGAAAACCAAAAACCCAGCCGCCCCGCAGGTTAACACAGAGCAGGGCGGCTACAGAGAGTGTTAAAATTCTCAACTAGCCTCCATACTGCTTACTCAGTTTGGCGGTTAGCTGTCCATTGCTGTTGGTAGCAGCTTTGGGCAGTGCAACTAGATTTTTGAGCGACGTGGGCTGCTTCCTCTTTGAGGAAAGCAGCCTTATTTTCACAGCGTAGCCGCAGAGGGGGGCCGCCGTCAATCGATTTTAGATTTTAGATTTTAGATTTTAGATTGGGGTTTTCCTCCTGCAACTCAATCGATTTTAGATTTTAGATTTTAGATTGAGATTTTCCTGCAACAACTCTCTGGTCTCTCCCACCCTCCCCTTCTCCCCAGGGCTGCTTCATTCTCAAGAAAACGATGATTTTGACTCTTGTAGTGCTACCCCTACTCCCCGTGCCTACCCTCCCCATCCACGATTTGCTCGTGTTTCAGAGATTGGGGCAGCCACGGGGGGCTGCCCCTACAAGAGAATGAAACAGCCCTGCCCGTCTCCCCTTCTCCCACTCTGCCACTCTCCCCCCTCTCCCTCTCCCCGTCCCTCGACCCAGCCTACTAGATGAGGGAATGCGCCGAGGAAGATGTAAAATATGGAATCGTTCCAAAAGCTTAAAATCAAAAAACTAAAATACAGATATGCCTAGAACACAAGTGCGAATATTCCTTGCACCTGTTGCTTGAGGGCGACCACATCAATTTTAGATTTGAGATTTTAGATAGTCCTCCAACAACTCTCCCCATCTGCTATGCCTAGAACACCCAGCGAATATTCCGTGCACCTGCTGCTTGAAGGCGGCCATCGCGAAGAAGTACGTTTCGCAACGCTGCAAGATTTTCAAAAGTGGTACAGCAGTACGCTGGTGCCGAAACAAGATTCAAGAGAATTTCTTAATGTCCCGATTAAAAATATTCAAGGCGAATACATGGTAGTTCGGCCTACCAGCGTTCTCGCAATTCGCGTAGAACCGATATTTACTTCTAGCGTCGAACGATTCGATGAATAAGGAAAATAATCAATTCAGTAGGGAAGATTGGAAATTGAGCAAGATTTTTCGCTATCAGCTATTAGCCATTGCCTGTTGCGTTTTGGCGATCGCTTTTTCGGTGCCCGCCGTTGCAGTTCCATCGCTGCAACCAATGACTGTAAATCAATTACAAGCGAGTGGGTTGGAGTCGATCGCCTTTGACGCTCAAATCTGGGGCGAAAATGGCAAACCGGGCGATAAAGAATTGCTGTTAAGGTCGATCGACCACAGCCTCCGCTATCTCAATACATCGGCCGCCGCCAGCGCTTACAGCCGCTATCCAGTCGCAGGAGTTACGCGCGATCGAGTCCGCCGTTCCCTCGATCGATTCCGCCAATTAGTTGTCAGTTCCACAACGCCAGCACAACTTCAGGAATCAGTCAAGCGCGAATTTGTATTTTACAAATCCACGGGCAAAGACGGCAAAGGAACAGTAGCATTTACAGGTTATTTCGAGCCGACTTACGCAGCATCTCGCACGCCGAATTCCGAATACCGTTATCCCCTGTACCGGATGCCGCCAAACATGGCATCTTGGCCGAAACCTCACCCGACAAGATTGCAATTAGAAGGCGCAGATGCTTTGCAGGCAAGTAAAGGATTGCTGCGAGGATTAGAATTAGTTTGGTTGCGCGATCGATTCCAAGCATTTCTCGTGCACGTCCAAGGTTCTGCGAGATTGCAACTAACAGATGGTAGCGAGATGACCGTCGGTTTTGCAGGCAAAACCAGTCACAGTTATACAGGAGTCGGGCGAGAATTAGTTAAAGACGGAAAGTTTACTTTAGAAGAGTTAACTTTGCCGAAACTAAGGGAATATTTTACCAACTTTCCCGCAGATATGAACAAATATTTGCCTAAAAATGAAAGCTTTGTATTCTTCCGGGATAGTAATGGAGCTCCAGCCACAGGAAGCATTGGAGTGCCAGTAACTGCCGAAAGGTCGATCGCCACCGACAAAGCTTTAATGCCACCCGGTGCACTAGCATTAATTAGTACAAAACTCCCTTATCCGAATGCGGCGGGACAACTCGAACAAAATGCCGTGAATCGGTACGTTTTGGATCAGGATACTGGCGGCGCAATCAAAGGCGCGGGGAGAGTTGATGTATTTATGGGAACGGGGGATTTAGCGGGCGATAGGGCCGGTTATATCAACTCAACTGGAGAACTGTATTATCCGCTTTTAAAGTAGATTAATTCTACTTCACGTGATTGTTAGTTGTGCGTCGCAATCCCGGACACGGCACTGCCGTGTCCCTACAGACATCGCCGACAATCTCGATGTAATCCTACTTTTGATAATTGCTATAAAATAGAAAATACCCCACTCCTCCCAACCCCACAAATGCTAAACAAAATTCTGCAATTCTTCAAACGACTAATTCAGCGGCTGTTCGGAACCCCAACCAAACCCTCCCCGCCTTCGGAAAATACCGCCATCCGCCCAACATTAACTGACGCGGAATACGAATCGAAATTCATGGAAATTCTAGAAGGGGTGAATGCTGGCTGGAGTCGAGGGGATGTAGCGGGATTCTTAATCGCAAAACGCCTTAAAGATGGTGAAGTGGCTGCTTGGCTGCGACGGTTTGGGCAAAGATTGTTAGAGGGGGAAAACCTGCAGGGCGGGCACGGGGGCACCGCCCCTACGGATGCGGTGGCATCGCTTCAGGAATTGGCGCAGCGGCTGGTATTGTTAGGTAGAATTGGCAGCGGGGAATTGTCAGAGGTGGCGCGGCAAATTGGGCGGGAGATATTGACACGGTTTCCGCTGCCGGAGGTTGAGGAGGAGGATACAAAGGGGAGGGTGATTGAGGCGGTGTTTGTTGGGGATGGTTTGGGTTTTTCTGGGGAAGTGAATCGCAGAGGCGCTGAGGCTGCGGAGGCAGAATCGGAAGTTAATGTAGAGGCGAAAGCGTGGTGCGAGAGAGGGAATGAGCAGTATAATTTAGGAAGATTTGAAGAGGCGATCGCATCTTATAACCAGGCAATTGCTCTCCAACCAGATTATCACGATGCTTTGCACAACCGAGAGGTAGCGCAACGTAAGTTAGGCGAAATTAAATAGGCGAACTCGCTTGTCTCCCTAATTTTTGCTACGTATTGCGATCGGTATGATACTATTGAGAATTAAGCGCAGTTTTCGTCGCTAATTATTATACACTAAAATAGGACTTTTAGGACTTCAGTCCTCACTAAACACTGAATTTGTAAGGTGCCAAGGCGGATAACACAAAATATTTATCCTATTAAAATTAATCGCAAATTCTTCCATCCCAAACCCAAATTGAATGACACAAGTAATCGGCATTGACTTAGGCGGAACCGCCATTAAACTCGGCAGATTCAGCGAAGACGGCATTTGTCACCAATCCTTAACTGTTCCCACCCCTCAACCCGCAACGCCAGAAGCCGTTGTAGCTACAATGACCGATGCTATTTTACAACTTAATCCGGTCGAAAATGCTGTAAGTGCGATCGGCATCGGTACTCCAGGCCCCGCAGACGCCGCCGGCCGAATAGCGAGAGTAGCAATTAACCTCAAAAACTGGCATAACGTCCCCCTAGCTGACTGGTTGGAAGCTAAAACCGGACTGCCGACAATATTAGCAAATGATGCCAACTGTGCCGGATTGGGAGAAGCTTGGTTGGGCGCAGGAAGGCACTTTAAAGACCTAATTTTAATAACTTTAGGTACAGGAGTCGGCGGCGCAGTTATCCTAGACGGCAAACTATTTGTAGGTCATCAAGGCGCGGCCGGAGAACTAGGATTGATTACTATAAATCCCGACGGCCCGGAGTGCAACAGCGGCAATCGCGGTTCTTTAGAACAGTACGTTTCGGTGCAAGCAATTCGCCGAGAAACGGGTTTGGAACCCCTAGAATTAGCAAATCTAGCTAAGTCTGGAGATGCCAAAGCTTTAGAATTCTGGCAAAATTACGGGCGCTATCTGGGTATCGGTTTGGCAAGTATAATTTATATTTTGACGCCGGAAGCTATTATTATCGGCGGTGGAATTAGTGCAGGTGCAGAATTTTTCTTGCCGCAGGTTCGAGAAGAAATTCAGCAACGTGTACTGCCGACTTCTCGCGAAGATTTACAGTTATTGGTTGCTGAATTGGGCAATCAAGCAGGGATGGTAGGGGCAGCAAAATTAGCTTGGCAGCTTGTTCAATAGTTAAAATTAAAAAAAGCAGCGCATTTTACTGCGCTTTTTTAATATCTAAAATTATGGTGCAACCTAAGCACTTTAGCTCAAAAAAAATAGAATGAAGGTGAGGAGTTACTAAACATAGTCTCCTTCATTGTTCATGCTTCTAAATTAATGACTAATGACTAATGACTAATGACTAATGACTAATGACTAATGACTAATGACTTCTTCATGGCAGAGATTGTCCAGTCGTCTTTTTAATGTATTCCTGAATTTCTTGATAAGCGTCCGGGTTGCTTTGGCGCAGGATAATAATATTAGTTGCGCTGTCAGGCAGGCAAAAGCTTAGCCGACCGTTCTGTTCGCAAGCAAAAGAGCTAATTCGACTCATATCGATCGCAAATTCTTTGCGGTCATAATTAATTTTAATCCACGAACCTCTAGAATTGCGATCGATGGTTTTTTTTAGGTAATCGAGAACTTGCTTGTAAGCCTCAGAATTGCCTTGGGGATTGAGGATAATCGGCTGACTGCTATTAGGCAGCCAAAAGGTGATACGCTTGTTATCCAGTTCGCTAGAAAAAGCACTAATAGTGTCAAGGTCAATTATGTATGTACTTTTCTCATAAGTAATTTTGCTCCAATAAGCCACAAAGCCTCCTCAAACCGGTGTTTCCTGGTATTTTAGGATAATTTGACAACTCCTACCATTTTAGATTTTAGATTTTAGATTTTAGATTGGGCATGACTGATGACTATCGGGGTTTGGAAGTTGCCTACAGTTGCATTTTTTTTTTGAAACTGGTATCACCCTTGAAATCCGTAAAAAGTTAAGTAAAAATATCAGCATTTTTACCCAATACGGTTCAGTTAAAACTATTTATTCCTCGGAGATCCCCCTAAATCCCCCTTAAGAAGGGGAGTAGGGGTTGACTTTGAGTAAGTTCTTGTCCCCCCCTTTTTAAGGGGGGTTAGGGGGGATCGAGCTTAACTGAACCGTATTGCATTTTTACCTTCTGCCTTCTGCCTTCTCCCTTGTGGTACTAGCCCCCCAGCCCTAGCATAGGGGTTGGGGGGGAGGTTTTTCACTCGTTGAGAATGCTGCCCGATATCTAGTCCGGTAAGTGCGACCCCTATCAAATCCTATTGGTCTGTTGGGTGGGTTTTGTAATGTCGATTGTCTGGGCGATTTGAATATTGTCTACTCGGAACCGCCCCTACAGACATCTAATATATCAGAACTAATCGATCGCACATGATATGAGATCAGTTTGCGACAACTTTCCCAGCCACCAAGTCGCGACCCTCATCTTCTAAAACATCCTGCTTTCCCTGGATGCTAGCGGCCTGGATAAACCCTTGAAACAATGGGTGGGGGGCGCTAGGTCGAGATTGGAATTCGGGGTGAAATTGGCAGGCTATGAAAAAGGGATGGTTGGGAAATTCGATCATTTCTACCAATCGGCCGTCTGGAGATGTACCGGAGACTGCATAACCTGATTCTAAGAAAAGATTGCGGTAGGCGTTGTTAAATTCGTACCGATGGCGGTGCCGCTCGTAAATCACTTCTTTCTGATAAAGTTTGAAAGCTAGCGTGTCTGGGTTGACACGGCACGGATACAAACCCAGTCGCATTGTACCGCCCAAATCGACTACATCTTGCTGTTCTGGCAATAAATTAATTACCGGATTTGCTGTATCTGGGTTAAATTCAGCGCTGTTGGCATCCTGTAGTTGGGCGATGTTGCGCGCCCATTCAATCACAGCACACTGCATCCCCAAACACAATCCCAAAAATGGAATTTTGTGGTGTTTAGCATATTCGATCGCCGCTATTTTGCCGTCAACTCCCCGAACCCCAAAACCTCCCGGTACAACAATGCCGTTGATACCTTTGAGATAATTATCGAGGTTTCCCGATTCTAAATCTTCTGAGTTAATCCAGTGTAAATTCAGGTCGCAGCCGATCGCAATTGCCGCGTGCCGCAAAGCTTCGACCACCGAAAGATAAGCATCGTTCAACCGCACGTATTTGCCAACTAAAGCAATATCAATTTTGTGATTGGGACTGTAAAGCCTGTTGACTAAAGTTTGCCACTGATGCAAATCTGGCTGGCGATGTTCGAGTTGCAGCAAATTGAGGGTTTGTTGGGCCAAACCTTCCTGTTCCATCATCAGCGGCACTTCGTAGATACTTTTAGCATCTTGAGCGGTGATGACACATTCTTCGGGGACGTTGCAGAATTCCGACAATTTCTGTTTCATGCCCAAAGACAGGGGGCGATCGCACCGACAGACTAAAATATCTGGTTGAATGCCGATCGATCGCAATTCCTTCACCGAATGCTGAGTCGGTTTAGTTTTCATCTCCCCAGCCGAAGGAATCCAAGGTATCAGCGTGACGTGCATATACACAACATTTTGCCGGCCGACATCCTTGCGAAACTGGCGAATTGCCTCCAAAAACGGCAAAGATTCAATATCTCCCACCGTTCCGCCAATTTCCGTAATCACCACATCGGGATTAGTATTTTTTGCTACCCGGTGAATTCGCTCTTTAATCTCGTTAGTGATGTGCGGAATCACCTGCACCGTGCTCCCCTGATACTCACCGCGGCGTTCTTTGTTGATCACCGCTTGATAAATGGAACCCGTGGTGACGCTATTGAGGCGAGACATGGAAGTATCGGTAAAACGCTCGTAGTGCCCCAAATCCAGGTCAGTTTCCGCACCGTCTTGCGTGACAAAGACTTCTCCGTGCTGAAACGGGCTCAGAGTGCCGGGGTCAACGTTAATATAGGGGTCTAGCTTCAAAATCGAGACAGAATAGTCCCGCGACTTTAATAGGCGGCCCAAGGAAGCACCGACAATTCCCTTGCCGATGCTGGAAACCACGCCGCCAGTCACAAACACAAATTTGCTCATAGGATTTTCGACTTTAGATGCTTCAATGTCAGGTCAGACTCAAATGTGACATAGGTAATCCATAAGGGCAACCACGGGGGATTGCCCCTACACCCATTTGACCCATCATTGACGATTGTTATGTGCTTGCAACCAAGTTGTCAAATCTGACAAGGTGGCAAAGTCTAATACAGCCTCTCCTAAACTCTCTAATTCCTCAACGGATAACTGACTTATACAGGCTTGGATCTCCGGCGACAGTGCGCCTACACTACGTTCCAACTGGCGAGTAATTAATCGCAAATTCCCTTGTTTGATACCTTGCTCGATACCTTGTTCGATACCTTGCTCGATACCTTCTGCAAGGGCTATTTTGGTAGCTAGACTAATGGAGCCACGCTGGTCTTGAATGAAGATTTCTCGCTTCTCTAAATCATCTAGTTCCTGAGCATTTAGATTCGCTCTATTGGCAATTTTAAAAGCCTGTTTCAGTTCCTGTACATTTTCCAATTCTTCTGGAACAGACTGTAAAGCTTGAGCTGTTTTCATGAAGTATATCCACTTATCTGTCAAGGTTTCTAATTCATCTAGTCCCTTGTTGAATTTTGGTAACTCCACAAATACCAGCTCAAATTGATCCGCTAGATAATCTACTAAAAATGTCTTTTCTTTGAAGATGAAGTGCGAAATCACTGTGTCCATGTTCTCAAACATTTTAAAATCTGTAATTGTCAGAGCAATCACAGGGTTTAAATTGCTGTAGCCACTTCCTGTGCTTAGCTGCATTGAATAAGTTTTAGTTGCATTATACAAAACCCGCTGCTGAAAGTATTCTACATTCAAAACCTGCATTTCAATAATCACAGTTTTGTCACCAGTAATCTTGGCTTTAACATCCAAGTAAGTATCTTTGATGCCTTTAATGTTTGGAGCTAAATAGGGGTCGATAATTTCTAAATCTTCGATAACGGGCTGTGCTTCGTAGAGGAGAGCATTTAAGAAACTAATCAAAATGTCTTTACTGTCATCCGAGCCGAATATTTTTTTAAAGGCAAAGTCGGTTTTGGGGTTGATAAAATTCATGGTAATTACAATTTATTAGGGTTTCAGGGGTTTCGGTTAGAGCTATTTAACTGTCGTCTAACTTAATTATACAATCTTGCAGGTTGGGCTCGATCGCCCGTTGGTGAAGCCCTCGAAGAGGATCGACCAAACCTGCTCGTTTGTGCAGCCCGTTTCTTCATTTTTCCCAAAAAGCTAACTCAGGAACGTTTTGCAAAGGGTAAAGTCATGGTAAACAAAGCACCTCAAGTCTGCTAAAAAAAACAGCTATGAAGTTTGTCTGCGTTCTCTCCCCTCAACGGTTGCTTTGTGCTGGTATCGCATTGCTCGCTGCGATAGAGTGTGGCGCGTGGCTTGCTCCCCATGCAGCGCGGGCAAAAGATCCTGGGGAAAATTATTCGTCTGTGTCGCCGAAAATCCTCGCTAGTAACGATGTTAATTGCAATGGCGGACGATCGCCACAAAATCGGTGTCCTGTCGGCGGTTTGTTCGTCAAAACTCCAAATACGGCCCCAGAACAAGTCTTTCCTCTCAAGCAGACGGAAGTTAAAGCCAAAATAGCTGGCAATATCTCCCGCGTCGAAGTTGTTCAGAAGTTTGAAAATCCTTTTCCCGAATCTATAGAAGCTGTTTATGTATTTCCTTTGCCCGATGAAGCGGCGGTGGATGATATGGAAATTAAAATAGGCGATCGAATTATTAAAGCTGATATCAAACGCCGCGAGGAAGCTGTGGAAATGTACGAACAAGCCAGAAAGCAAGGCCGGAGTGCTGGTTTGTTGGAACAAGAACGCGATAATATTTTTACTCAGTCTCTGGCTAATATCAAACCGGGAGAAAAAATTGAAGTTACGATTCGCTACACCGAAAGTCTCAAGTTTGTCGGCGGCGATTACGAATTTGTGTTTCCAATGGTGGTAGGGCCGCGCTATATTTCGAGAAATTCGACCCCCCCCAACCCCCCCTTACTAAGGGGGGGCGATGCTCAATCCCCCCCCTTAGCAAGGGGGGGGCAGGGGGGGGTTAATACCGATGCCGATCGCATTAACCCGCCTGTCTTGCCTCCAGGAACGCGATCGGGTCACAATATTGCTGTTTCGGTAGAAATAGATGCCGGAGTTGCGATCGGCGATGTCCGCTCTACTTCCCATCAAATTACAACTGACCGCAGGGGAAATATTGTGCAAGTCCAATTAGCCAATTCTGACACAATTCCCAATAAAGATTTAATTTTGCGCTATCGAGTGGCGGGCGAAAATACACGGGCAACTATTTTGACTCAATCCGACCAGCGGGGCGGTCATTTTGCTACTTATTTGATTCCGGCATTAAACTACCAAACTAATGAAATTGTACCTAAAGATGTCGTGTTTCTGATGGATACTTCCGGTTCTCAAAAGGGCGAACCACTAGCAAAATCTAAGGAGTTGATGCGCCGCTTCATCCAAGGACTGAATCCCAACGATACTTTTACTATTATTGATTTTGCCAACACTACGCAAGCGCTTTCAACTACTCCTTTAGCGAATACGGCAGAAAATCGACAAAGCGCAATTAATTATATCGAAAAGTTGCAGGCTAACGGAGGCAGTGAACTGCTTAACGGCATTCAAGCAGTGATGAATTTTCCGGCGGCGGCTACGGGAAGGCTGCGGAGTATTGTATTAATTACGGATGGTTACATTGGTAATGAAAATGAAGTGCTGGCTCTGGTTCAGCAGAGTCTGAAACCGGGAAATCGACTTTATAGTTTTGGTGTCGGCGGTTCGGTGAATCGGTTTTTGCTCAACCGTTTGGCGGAAGTGGGAAGAGGCACGTCTCAAGTAATTCGTCAAGATGAACCGTCAGCCGAAGCAGCAGAAAAGTTTTTTAGTCAAATTAATCGTCCGGTATTGACTAATATTCAAATTAGTTGGGAAGGAATGGGGGAAAAACCGGAGATTTATCCGATCGCACCCCCAGACTTGTTTGCGAGTCAGCCGCTGGTTTTGTTTGGCAAAAAGACCGATCGAGCCCCCGGCCAACTTCGCATCCGCGGCACTCTTGCGGGCGGCAAAGCTTACGAGCAAGTTTTACCGGTTAATTTTGCTCAATCCGGCGGGCGGCAGCGGGAGTCTACTTCAGTCGCAGCAACCGCTACGGATTTTGGCAATCCTGCGGTAGCTCAACTTTGGGGGCGATCGCGCATTAAAGATTTAATGAATCAAATGTTTGGTGGCGAGACTAAATCTCTAGTGGAATCTGTGACTAATACTGCTCTGACTTATCGCTTGCTGTCGGAATACACGGCTTTTGTGGCTGTGAGCGAAGAAGTGCGAGTCGAAGCAGATGGAACTCGTCGTCGAGTGCAAGTGCCTGTAGAATTGCCGCAGGGTGTCAACTATGAGGGTATTTTCCAGTCGGAGGGGGCAGAGCCAACTAGAGGCGGCACTCGCAGCGTTACCTCGAATCGCAACTCGGCACCGGTGAGTCCAGCTCCTGCTATGGCGCCGCCGCGAGGTTACGGTGAGTTGCAACCATCGCAGCCAAAGGCTTCTCGCCTGCAAGTAGTTAGCGTCGAAGGGTTGGATGCAGGGGCGATCGCGGATTTGACTCAATACCTGCAATCTGTTAATCTCCCGGCGGGGGTTAGCGGTGAAACGGTATGGAAGTTATTGGTACAAGACGGCCGCGTTGCCCGATTGGCTATCGACACTAAAACCTCGACGCTGCAAGCAACAGACGCCGTAGAGGATCTCAAGAGGGCCTTGAGTTCCTGGCAACCTCCCGCAGGATTCAAGGGCACGCTGCGCCTGAAGTTGCGAATAATATCATTTCCGGTTACACCGGAATGATGTTGACGGTTGACGGTTCACTGTTGACAGTGAACAGTCAACAGTGAACAGTGAACTGGAATTTACTATTCCGATGCTAACGGATTTGATATAACGGTCGATCGTTAAGCAATGACTATCTATGTCAAGAAACATTAATTTTTAATTCAAAAATACCGAAAGCGGGATCGCTACCCCGTGGAAGATATAAAATCTTTATTAAGAGATTGCCTTTAAACAGAAAGTGATGTTATTGGGATTTATACCGTTTGAGGCAAACGCTGGAACAGTCTAATTTCTGAAACAGTCTAATTTCTGAAACAACCTTAAGATTAGAGATTTCTCGATCGAAACCCCCCCAATCATAGAAGGTATCACGCCCTATGGAAGTTAGCGAACTGCTCAACAATTACGAAAAAGGAGAAAGAGACTTTACTGGAGCCGACCTCAGCGGGAAAGACCTCAGCGGAGCAATCTTAATCGGAGTCAACCTTTCGCGAGCTAATCTTTCCGGGGCCAACCTCAGTAGAGCGTTTCTCACCAAAGCAACACTCAAAGGTGCACTGCTGCACAGAACTAATCTGAGTTTTGCCAAAATGGGTGAAACCCAACTCTCAGGTGCAGATTTGACAAAAGCCAATCTCAGCGGTGCTTTTTTGGTAAAAGCAAAAATGCCGAGAGCAAAGTTAAGCGGCGCAACTTTAACTGGCGCCAACCTGCGGGGTGCTGTGTTGTGGAATGCGAATTTGTGCAGCGCCGACTTGCAATTAGTTAACTTGCTGGGCGCGAATCTGACTGCTGCTAATTTTAAGTGGGCAAACCTTTACGGTGCAAGGCTCAATAGTGCAAAACTTTTTGGAGCTCAATTAACAGGAGTCAGTTTGCGGCGAGCGCAGTTGGCAGGGGTGAATCTCTGCGGTGCAGATTTAAGCGGCGTTAACGTGAGCGAAGCTAAACTAATGGGAGCTAATTTGGAAGGCTCGAATTTGGCGGGGGCGAATTTCAGCGCGGCTCAGTTGCGGGGGGTGAAGTTGGCGGGTGCAAACTTAACCGGGGCTAAGTTGAGGGGAAGTTGTTTGAGAGGGGCAAATCTGAATTGGGCAAAGCTGTGTCAAGCAGATTTGATGGCGGCAGATTTGAGCGAGGCGACGTTAATAGGAGCTAATTTAGATAATGCTTTGTTGGCTGGAGCTATTTTGCCGGAATCTACTAGGCGCTATTTTTCTTTAGCTGGGGCGGGCAGAGTCAATTCTTGGGAAGTTAATGAGATTAACGGTTGATTGTTGACTGATGATTGTTGACTGATGACTGTTGACTGTTCACTGTTCACTGTTCACTGTTCACTGATGGCTATGACAATTAATTTTGGGGTGGTGCTGGTAACTGCAGCATCGGAGGCGGAGGCGGAGAATCTCGCTAAATCTCTAGTTGAACACAAGCTGGCTGCTTGTGTGAGTTTGTCACCCATTCGCTCGATTTATAGTTGGCAAGGCGAGATTCATTGCGAGTCAGAGTGGCAGTTGCTGATTAAAACTGATATGGCTAAATTTGAGGCTTTAAAAACAAAAGTTCAGGAACTCCATTCCTATGAAGTTCCCGAAATTATTGCTATTCCTATTATCGCTGGCAGCGATGCTTATCTGAATTGGCTGGGACAATCTTTAAGTTTGTAGTCAAGACTTTAGTCCTAAATTATCCAATGAAGAGGGAGTGAAGTCCCTACTACAAATGGTCAGACACCTAGGAATTATGACTCGTAGGGCCGATGACGCCGATTTTGTGGCGAAAACTTAGTTCGCCGCCGAACCAGCCTGTAATGCCCAGCAAGGCTGCCACGACGATCGATATTGCTAAACCTGTATATACGATCGGCTCAGCCGGATTTCCTTGTCGCAACACCAGGTTAATCAGGGTAAGTACCATAACCGCCACATTGCCGCCCATGTGCAACCAACCGGCACTGCGATCGCGCACTCTTTTAACTTTGAAAAAATCTAAAAAGCCTGTGATTGCGGCCAAAATCCCCGCAGCAAAACCGACACCCATCAGCCAAACCGAAGCTCTCGCCCAAAACGGATCGCTTGTCAGCCAATAACCGATGTCCGTGCCCGCTGCTCCTACTAAAAAGGCTACCGGAAAGATGACGATGATGGGGTGGATGGGATGGCCTGCAATTGAAAGCGTACTCGTAATGCCGGCGTCGCGGTACTCTGCGTCGTCACTTTCGAGAATCGGCGGAAGATTGGGATAGGGCGTACTATTTCTGGGATTTGTTTCCATGATTTCTCTGATAACTTTTGTACAACAAAGCCGTTTTTATTGGATTGAACTTAATCCCAAACCCGTTCGCCATTTTCGTCAACGCGGGCCTGCCGAATTACGTCGGAAATTTCGTCGGCGTCTTTGACGTGGTGCAAAGCTTTCTTTTCCCCATCCGGTTCTTCTACGATCACATAAGTTGGAACTGTAACAACATCTCCCGTGATGTCGGGTACGTGGTCAACTGCCAGTTGCTGGGCTTTTTCTTCGATGGTTTGCGGTTTGTCGGAAATGCGATCGCCCGGATTGACCGTGCGCTCCATATCTTTGCCTGGTTTGTCGATACTCATAAAAACCTCTCTGGTATTTCTAATTTTTTGCTGACTCTAATTCCTACTATTGAACGAAAAATATCTCTACCTAAACATCTCCCGACGGGTGGAAGTTTCAGTTAGGGCGATCGCAGGCAGCCTCTTCCTGTAGGTAGAGGTTTTTCGATTGGTTCCGAAAAAACGTAAGCTAAAATCTAACCATGATATTTTGATTCCCTTTGAGTTGCCCATGAAAAGTTACGATTGGATTGTTGTCGGCGGTGGCATTACTGGTGCATCACTGAGTTACGAACTGGCAAAAAAAGGTTTTGCTGTGCTGCTTTTGGAACGAGATGCTACCATGCAAAATGCTACTCGTTTTAGTTACGGCGGCTTGGCTTATTGGTCGGGAACGACTGATTTAACTCGGCAATTGTGTCGGGAAGGTATCGAACGCCACCGCCATTTATCAGCCCAATTAGATGCTGATACTGAGTTCCGCGAGTTGGATTTGTTGCTGACAATTGATGCGGGCTCCGATCCCGAAAAAGTGGCGGCTAATTACGCGCATTTTGCGATCGTTCCGCAGCTTTTGAGTGTTGCAGAAGCTGGCGAGTTGGAACCTTTGCTGAATAAAAGTGCGATCGCCGGAGCTCTGACTGTGCGTCACGGTCACATTTCGCCAACAGCCACAAATAAAGCTTATTGTCAAGGGTTTCTGCGGTTGGGAGGAACTATAGAATTTGCTGAAGTAATTGGGTTTATAGAAGAGGGAAATCGGATTTCGGGAGTCCAGACGGTACAGGAAAGTTATACCTGCGAAAATACGGTTATTTGTGCTGGAGGTTGGAGTCGGAGTTTACTGAAAGCCGCTGGTGTTTCTGTGGGAGTTTATTTTACTCGCACGGAGATTTTGGAAACTGCACCTGTGGATTTGAAACTCAGGACTTTGGTGATGCCTGCGGTATTAAAACGTTTTGAATTGGAAGCAGAATCGAGTAGAAATGAGGTGGATTTTCTTTGGGATGAACCTGGTAAAGAGTTGCTGTCGCCGATTTTAGATTCGGGTGCCATTCAGTTTAATGATGGCAGTTTGCGAATCGGGCAATTGTCTCGCACTTTGAGCGATTTGAATGCTAAAGTCGATCGCGAAACCAGCGAAACGGCAATTCGTGCAGGAATCAGCAAAGTTTTGCCTGATTTGGCAGGTTTACCTGCAACTTGGCACGAGTGTAGTGTGGCATTCAGCGCTGATAATTTGCCTGTAGTGGGGCCGATTGCCGATCGCCCTGGATTGCACGTTTTTTCGGGCCTCAGCAATCCTTTGACTATTGTACCTGCTTTGGCTGAGCGATTTGCGAAGGCGGCGGGGGGAGAAGAAGATAGGGCGATCGAGCTTTTGTCTCCCGATCGATTTGCTTAAAAATGATATCATGTCCGGCCTGATTGAGACTTGTATGAATTTTGTAGGGGCGGGTTCACTAACAATAATTGCCTGTAATCTACAATCTCATAAACCCGCCCCCCCGATACTTTTATCTCCTCTCCGTTGAATTGTCCGCGATGAAATTCTGTCGCGTGGTGGGGGCGGGTTTATGTAGATTGTTAGTCTGGATGATAGATTGTTGGTGAAACCCGCCCCTACAAGTATTGTGCTTATTTTACCGGACATGACTAATGACTACTGACGACTGACTACGGACTACTGACTACTAACTAACAAAGGCAGCGTGACAATAAATGTAGTACCTTTGCCGATCGCACTTTCCACACTTATTGTACCGCCGTGCAGGTCAACTATGTGTTTGACAATGCAGAGTCCCAAACCCGATCCTTTAATGTTGCCTACATTAGCACCCCGTTCAAACTGCTGAAATAGTTTTTCTTGATATTCCGCTGTCATCCCAATTCCCTCATCTCGAACGCACAAAATTATTTGCTGGTTTTCGCAGCTTAATTCTAAACTGACCTTGCCGCCGTTTGGAGAATATTTAATAGCGTTTGAAAGCAAATTAGTCAGGAGGTGGTGCAGTAGTTTGGGATCGAGATTGGCGTGCAGCGGATTTGTTTTGCTGCGGAAAGTTACGAGGTGTTTGTCGGTGACAATGGGTTGCAGTTCTTCTAAAATAGAATTGCATAAATCCGTCGCATTAATCGGATTTAAATTTAAAGAAATTTTGCCGGATTCTGCTTTGCTAAGCATTAAAAAATCTTCCAGCAACCCACTCATATTACTGACGGCTTTTTTAATGCGAGCGACATTTTTATTGGGACTTCCGGGGGTTCTATTCAAGTCGCTATCTTCTAGCATTTCAGCAGATAACTGTATGGTAGTTAAAGGAGTGTTTAAATCGTGGTAAGCCATTGAAATAAAGCGCGATCTATTTTCGCTTTTTTCTGCTGCTAACGCCATTATTTTTTTCAGAGTAACCGCTTCTTGATGTTTGCTCAGTGCTATCTTGATAGTGGCGTGCATTTCTCTTTCTTTAAAAGGTTTGAGCAGGTAGCCATAAGAACCAGTATTTTCGGCTCGCTGCAAAGTTTCGTCGTCGGCATAGGCAGTTGTATAGATAATTGGTATATCTAATTCTTGATTAATTACTGCTGCTGTTTCTATGCCGTCAATGTCGCCTTTGATAACTATATCCATTAAAATTAAATCGGGTCTTAGTTCGCGGGCGCGCTGGATGGCATCCGCTCCTGAAGAAACGATATCGGCAATTTGATATCCCAATTTTTCTAATTTAGGGGATAAATTTTTAGCAATTAACAGTTCGTCTTCGACAATCAAAATATTAATTGGTTTTTCGGAAAAACTCATATTCTTACAATCTTTGAAAATACTTTAATTCGTTAAATCTTAAGTGAAATGCTGTACCAAATTCTCTGGATATTTCGATGGTTCCTTCTAACTGCTCGGTTAAAGTGCAGACAACTTGAAACCCCATTGACTGAGTTTTCCGGAAATCTAAGTTTTGAGGAAAGCCAATGCCGTTGTCCTTAACTAAGAGGTTGATTTCTCGATCGCCCTTTTGATAGCATTCTACACTAAGTGTACCAGTTGTGCCATCAGGAAAAGCGTGTTTCAGGGTATTTGAAACCAATTCATTGGCAATTAAACCGCAGGGAGTAGCGGTTTCAAGATTTAGGGAAATTGGCTCAGCTAATACCTGCAACTGAATTCGGTTGTTGCTAATATTGTAAGAGTGAAACAAGTTACTTACCAAATCTTCGAGATATTCGCCAAAATTAATTTGCGCTAGGTTAGTCGAACGGTACAGTTTTTCGTGAATCAGAGCCATAGAATAAAGGCGATTTTGACTTTCTTCAAACATTTTGCTTACTTGCGGGTCGGCAACTGTGTTCGATTGCAATTCTAACAGACTGGCAACTACGCAGAGGTTGTTTTTGACGCGGTGGTGAATTTCTTTGAGCAAAATTTCTTTTTCTTTGAGGGAGTTTTTCAAATTTGCTTCTGCTTGTTTGCGATCGCTCAGTTCAGCTTGCAGTTGCTGGTAAAGTAGAGATTGCTGAATGGCGATCGCCAATTGATTCACCAACTGCTGGAATAAATTGATTTCCCATTCTTTCCAATCACGAGGGCGATCGCATTGGTGGGCCATCAGCAATCCCCAAAGTTGGCTGTGCTGAATAATCGGCACTACTAACTTTGCCCTAACTTGAATCTGTTTCATAAACTCCGCCACACAAGGTTTAAGGGAGGGATCATCTAGTGCGGAGATCGCAGAAATTCGCCCTTGCAGATAAAGCTGATAACTTTGGGCCGGAAAAGCCTCTTCGCCAAAACATCTATCCACAAGTTGGCTGCATCCTTCTGCCACGGCTTCAGCAATGACTCGGCCGCCGTTTTCGGGTAAAATTTGATAAATCAAAACTCGATCGGCTAATAATACTTGCTGGAGTTCGGCAACGGTAGTGTTGAGAATTTCCTCTAATTGCAAAGACTGCCGGACACGACGGGCGATCGCCTCCACAAGCCGTTCTTGCTCGAACTGCTGCCCCCTAGCGAGTTCGGCGTATTTAGAATTGCTGATATCAGCGGCATAACCAATAATTTCGATCGGAATACCCCTGCTGTCAACCAATAGTTTTAGTTCCGTCCTTAGCCAGCGGTAAATTCCGTCTTTGTGTAGAAAACGGTACTCGCAAATGCAATTTTTTTCGTCTGACAAATCGGAAAAGTTTACTAGAAATTGTGACCGATCTTCAGGGTGAATTCGGCTCGACCAAAATTTAGAATCAGCTAACACTTCTTGGGGGTCGTAGCCAACGATTGTCTGAACGTTGTCGCTGATGTAAGTAGTACAAAAGTCCCCGGTAGGTGCGACGGTAAAAATTACCGCCGGATTAGAACCCAGTAAAAATTGCAGGCGTTCTTTTAACTGGTGGAATTCGATTTCTGCCCGCTTACGATAACTGATATCTTCGATCGCCCCCATGCTGTAGAGAGGAATGCCCTCGCGATCGCGGATCAGCGTCACCGTCAAGTTTGCCCACATCAGCTCGCCATTCTTCTTAATCAAGCGTTTTTCCCTTTGGAAGCGAGAAATATTGCCACACATCAACTGCTTGACTTCCTCTACATCTGCTTGTAAATCTTCTGGATGCGTGAGTTCACTAAAAGTCATGGTAGCCAACTCCGAATCGCTGTAGCCCAACATCTGGCGGTGAGCTTCATTCACTTTGATGGTGCGGTAGTCGCGCACGCTTGCCAAACCAAGCGCGATCGGAGCATCGTCAAATAAGTTGCGAAACTTTTCCTCGCTCTTTTTCAATGCAGCTTCTGCCTGTTTGCGAGCCGTAATGTCTCTGGCGACCCACATCACCCGATCGAGCTCCAGCGGCGAAATACTGGCATCAAACCAAAATAACTTGCAGTCAATTTCCATGCTGTATTCAACTCTGTGGGTTTCCCCAGATGCCAATGTTTGGCGAATGTGGCCGAGGGCAAAATTAGCTTCCGCTTCTGGGAAGATTTCGGCGAGGGTTTTGCCCAGCACTTCAGGAGCCGGTTTGTACAGCAGTTCGGGAGCCGTGGGGGCGATTTTGAGGTAGCGGCCGCTTGCGTCGAAAACCAGCACGATATCCGTCATGGCATTAAACAGCGCTACCAGTTCGGCTTCGGATTTTTGGAGTTTTTCTTCGGTCAATTTGCGATCGGTAATGTCGGTGTCAGTGCCAGTCAGGCGGAAGGCCTTGCCAGAAGCCGATCGGATCGCGCTGCCGCGGGCAAGTATCCAGCAGGTGCTGCCGTCTTTACGCAGCATCCGGTGTTCTACTTCATAAATTTCTGTCAAACCCTCTAGATAAGCATTTACTGCTTCGGCGACTGCAACTCGATCGTCGGGATGAACATGAGACGCCCAATTTTCCATGCGGTTGGGAATCTCTGCGTCCTGATAGCCCAACAAAGCTTTCAAAGAGGGAGCAATGTAGATTTCGTCGGTTTCCAAATTCCAGTCCCAAACCCCCACTTTGCCGGCCGATACTGCCATTTCGTACCATTGTGTCCGCTGCTGCACTCTCCGTTCTAACTCTGCATTGAGCTGCTGCAAAGCGATTTCTGCTTGTTTGCGATCCGTGACATCCCGGCCTGCTGCTTGATACTCGACGATTTGTCCGCTGTCGTCGAATATCGCCCGATCGATCCACTGCTGCCAGCGAATTTCCCCGCTCGGCAAAATTACTCGGTGTTCGCAGGTAAAAATAGGGTTTTCGGGAGACACAGAAGTATATTGCTGTTGAAAAATTTCTCGGTCTGCTTCTGGCAGCAGCGACATGAAGCATTTGCCGAGTAAGTCGAACTGCTGCAGGCCGAAATAACGGCAGTAAGCTTGATTGACAAATGTGATTTTACCGTCTGGGAGGTAGCGGCAAATCAGTTCGGTTTGGTCTTCCACAATCGCCAGGTAGCGCGCCTCGCTCTGCCGCATGGCATTTTCGGCATTTTTGCGATCGCTGACTTTTTCTAGTCCACAATTGCCCTCTAACAGTTGGCATTGTTCCTGGAGTTTTGCCACTTCTTGATGCAGTGCCTCGATCCAGCTATACATTGCTGGGCGAATCCTTTTTTCGCTGACTAAACCTACTGGCTGACCCCGTTCATCTACAATTGGCAAGCAATCGATCGAGTATTGACAAAATAGCTTGAATGCGGTAGTAATATCGGTAAATTCTGATTCTTTTAAGACAATTAAATTCCGCGTCATTGCGTCGGCAACTTTCATGCCTTGCCATCCGTATTCGGCCGCGGCTAAGTTCAGCACATCTTCCGGGCTTAGCAGTCCGACTAGCTGATTTTCATCGACAACTAAGAGGCAACTAATCGATGCTTTTCCAGTTTCGTTTGAGTCGGGAAATGCAGGTGAATTAGGCAGTGGGCAAGGGTCGATCGCCCGACGCATCAGGGCGATCGCATCGCCGATGGAAGTTGAGGGCGCAACCGTCACAGGATGGCGATCGACAGCTTCGTCGGGCGATCGTAAATTGGCCGACAAATTAGCAAGTTCCATTAGTCTTGGTCAAAAAGTATTGCTAATTAACTTTAGCAACACTTGTAGTCATCAGCCAGATGACTGATGACTGATGACCGGCCTTATATTTTGCCAATGAGCAGATAAGTTTTCATGGCCCCTTTGCCTTTAACTTGAATAGTTCCCCGCTCCTGAAATACATATTTGTGTTCTAATAACTTATAAGTAGTTTCGCTGACTTGAATCCGCCAAGGCAAACCGTGAGATTCCATGCGGGAAGCAATATTTACTGTGTCGCCCCACAAATCGTAAATAAACTTTTTGATGCCAATTACTCCGGCAACAACCGGGCCACTGTGAATGCCGATGCGGATGCTAAAATATTTATTATGGCTAGCATTAAATCTGGCTATTTCTGCTTGCATATCTAGTGCCATTTGGGCGATCGCCTCTGCGTGGTCTGCCCTGGGTTCAGGCAGCCCTCCAACCGCCATGTATGCGTCGCCGATGGTCTTGATTTTCTCTAGACCGTGCTGTTCGCACAAAAGGTCGAATCCTGAAAAAATCTTATTGAGGAGCTCCACAAGCTCGATCGGATTCATGAGGGCAGACAAAGGTGTAAACCCCACAATGTCTGCGAACAAAACAGTCACTTCAGGAAAGTATTCGGCAATAGTAGTTTCGTTTTGCTTGAGGCGTTCTGCTATTGCCTTGGGCAGGATATTTAACAGCAGCTTTTCGGATTTTTCTTGTTCTTCCCGCAGGGCATCTTCTGCTTGCTTGCGTTCCGTAATGTCGTGATAACTCCAGACTCTGCCGATAATTTTATCTCCCAGCCGCTGCGGTTCCGAATAGCGTTCAAAAAATCTGCCGTCTTGAAATTCCAACAAATCGTAACTTTCGGCTTCGGGCTGATCGTCAAGCGATTCTATTCTCTCTTGAAATGCTTGGGGGTCTTTGAGTTGGTTCAGGACAAAGGCGATCGTTGTGGCGTCGTCTCGCAGTGCCATCACTTCGTTAGGTATGCCCCACATTTCCACAAATTCTCGATTGAAAGTGACTATTTTTCCGCTCCTGTCAGTAGCTAAAATACCATCAGCAGTAGAATCAAAAGTTGCTTGCAGCAGGGACACAGATTTTGCCAGGGCGTCTTCTGTCATTTTTCGAGCAGTAATGTCTCGCAAAATAGCGCGAATCGCTACTAGCGAACCATCCGCAAACTTACAGCTTATGCTGCCTTCCAGCAAAATTTGTTCGTGATATTTAGTGATAAATATTACTTCAATCGATTCTGGATACAAGGTATTTTCATTTACCGTTTTTTGGGTAAAAGCTTGATAGAATATATCCAGAGACTCTTGGGAACTGTTGGGATGAATAATATCAAAAACAGTCATTTGAGCAATTTCGGCTTCGGTGTAGCCCAGAGTTTGCCGCCAAGCCCGATTTACATACAAAAAATGACCGTCCGCTCCTATACTTTGAATTAAGTCAGTAGCATTTTCAAATAAGTCTCGCAGTTGTTCTTCGCTTTCCCGCAAAGCTATTTCCGCTTGCTTGCGCTTGATAAATTGACCGATTTGGCTACCGATTGTCGCCATTGTCTGGAGCAATTCTTCATCAAAACACTGCACTTCGCGGCTGAAAAAAGTCATCACACCCAACACATATTTTGCAGAATTATCCTGATCGTAGTCGCCCACAATTGGGAAACCAAAAGCTCCGTGCAGTCCTTCTTCGGCCGCAAGTTCTCGGCGCAGACAACAGTCGCTTTTTGTGACATCTGCAATCCACTGAGCTGAACCGCTAGCCCAAACGAAACCCGGCAATCCTTCGCCAAACGCACAAGTCATTTGTTCGGTAAATTCGGCAAATTTGGGGATAGAAACTGAGCGTTTTGTCCAACTGGCGACGCACCGAAGCAAATTGGGGTCGGAAACCGCAGTTATTCTCTTAGTTTCTGACAGCAGTTTTTCCCCGGATTCTGGCATCCAAAGTTCGACGGTATCCCATCCCAAGCTGTCACAAATTACGGGGAGAATTGCTGCTATAGCTTTTTTGATTGTTTCGGATGCCGACAGGATGCGAGTGGCGACGTACTGAGTTATTTGTCGCTTGCGGGCGCGCTGTCTATCTGTGACATCGCGGCCGATGTACACGAAATCTTGAACGGCAGGCAAAGGGCCAGAAATGCCTTTAATGTCAGTCGAAATCGCCGTACAGGAAAACGAAACTGTGAGCTTTTCTCCGGTTTTTGCCGTGCAAATTACTTCGACGTGAGTTTGCAATTGTTGAGACTCCTCTTGGCTGACTGCTTGCAAAGAGGAGCCAAAAGCAGCAATAGCGTCTATTTGCTGCCCTACTAATTCTGATTCGCTGTAACCGAACAAATCTTGAGCAGCTTGATTGATTTTTTTAATTTTTCCCGATGCTGTTGTTACCAACAAAACTTCCGCCATTGAAGTAATAATTTTTTCAACATAATTATTAGTAGCAGCTAAGGTACTCAATAAAATATCCATTTCATTGGTAGCTTGGACGAGAGTTTGTTCTAAAGCCATCCTGTCGGTTACGTCTTGAAAAAATATAATTAATCTCTGATAATTCTCGTCATTGGTGAACTCCACGATATACATATCAAAATAAAGCCGCGAACCATTTTCTAATAGTCGCGTCATCGCTTTTAATTCAAAATTTGGCAAACGTTTTTCAAAAATATCGATTAAAATTTCTTCAGTTCCCACCAATTCTGGAAAGGGAATGCGAACATCGTTGCCGGCGACTACTTCGTCGGGACAGTCGGCAAACCGCTGCACTTGCAGAGAGATTTCTTGGATTAAAAAGTCTTGATCCAGTGCTAGGTACTCCAAGTGGTGCGGAACTAACAGTTTTTTTAACAAGGTTTTCATGTGAGATTCTTAGTAGTGAATGCGCCCTGTGTATCGAATTATCGAAAATCAATCTATAGCGGTTCTCCATCTTGGTGAGGTATGCCCACGGAGGCCTATGCCCTATGCCCAGGGAGGCCTATGCCCTATGCCCGCGAGAGCACCTCATGTTACTGAGAAAGGCTATATTTATCTCTGTTTCTCAAAGGGAATTCTGACTATAAAGGTAGTGCCTAACCCTATCTCGCTGGAAAATTCGATTTGACCTCCGTGCAAATCTACACACTGCTTGACTATGGATAAACCCAGTCCTGTACCGGGTATTTTTCCGACATTTTTCGCTCGATAATAAGATTCAAAGAGTTGTTCCTGGTCTTCGAGAGGAATGCCAATGCCTGCATCTTTAATTTTAAATATAGCTTCTTCATTATTCTGACAATTTAATTCAAAATAAATATTGCTGTCGAGGGGCGAATATTTGACAGCATTTGACAGCAAATTTGTCAATATGTGCCGCAGCAATTTTGGATCTAGTGCGGGCAACTGTTGCGTTTCCTGCGAGTCGCTATCATCTTTTTTCGCTGGCGTAACTAATTCTTGATAAATAAAGTTAATTGTATGATTTTTTCCATAACTAATTGTAATTGATTCTACTAACTCGCTGCAAAATTGTTTTAAGTCAACTGGTGCGGGATAGAATTCGAGTTTTCCTGCTTCGGCGCTGCTGAGCAACCGCACGTCATCTAATAGCTGAGCCATGTGTTTAGATGCGGATTTAACGTGTGCGAGGTATTCTTGTTTTTCCTCGTGGGTGATTTCGTCGCCGTAGTCTTGGAGGATTTTAGTAGCAAATAATATTGTATTTAAAGGATTGCCAAATTCGTGAGCAATCATCGAGAAAAAACGAGATTTTACCTGTCTGAGTTCTTGCTCTTTTGCCAAAGAGCGGCGAATTTCTATTTCTTGTTGTTTGCGTTCTGTGATGTCCCTGCCTATATAAATTAAATCGTAAAGTCCCTCTAATTCTGTCTGAATTGCCGAACAGGAAAATTCTACCCAAATTTCTTCTCCTGCTTTAGTAGTGCAGACTATTTCTAGTTCTCTACGCAGCTCTTTATGAGACAAAATATAGCGGTGGCGAGCTTGGGAGATTAAGGTTTCTTCTAGTAATATTAAAGACAGGGGCTGACCGATTAATTCTGCTTCGCTATACCCAAATAACCATTGGGACGATTGATTGATTCTTTTGATATTTCCTAATGTTGTTGTCACCAACAAAGCATCGCCCATCGAACGAATAACTTTATCTATATAATCTTTAGAAGCGGCTAAGGCACTAACCAAAAGATTAGCTTCATTCGCCCTCTGAATCAAGGATTGCTTCATTACCATCTTTTCGGTGGTATCTTCAATCAAAATTAGCAATTTACTTGGCACATATTCTTGTTCTTCTTCATATTTGATAGCCAACATATCAAAGTATAAAGGGCGGTTCGGGTCGGCAAACCGAGCGATACCTTTGATTTCAAAACCAGGGAGCCGTCCCATAATGATAGACATGAGGATATTTTCAATGCCAATCAGTTCGGGAAAACTCAGGCGAGCATCTGCACCTGGTATCGCGTCGCCCGGAGTATCGGCATAATTCTGCACTTCGGCGGAGGTTTCCTGAATGATGAAATGGTGATTTACTAGAAAATACTGTGTTTGTCGCGGGCCTAACAGCTTTCTTAACAGGGGGTTCATACTTGTTCTACCATTGTGTAAGCTAGTTTGTAGAAAATTTCGTCAACGTCTTTGCCGGTTTTAGCAGATGTCGTGCAAACTGCTATTACTTTGTCTTGACCTATCGCATGGGACATTTCCACTAGCAGCGCCAATTTTTCCTCGTCAATTAAGTCTACTTTGTTCAAAGCGACGATAATTGACCCTTTAGGATTGACGGAAGAATAAAGCTGAATGTGTTCGGAGATTCGCTCAACTGTTTCGGAGCGGCTGACATCGGCAACGATTAAAGCGCCACTAGCTCCCTGCAAGTAAGTCGGTGCTATTCCTTTGAATTTTGTATGCCCTTCTAAGTCCCAAATCAGCAACTGTGCAGTCACGTTTTCCCGCTGTTTTACGTTTTCTAATTCTACGTTTTTGCGAGAAATTTTTACTCCCACGGTGGAGAGGTATTGGTCGGTGAATTGCCGATCGACAAAACGGCGGATCAGGCTGGTTTTGCCCACGCCAAAATCGCCGATCATACACATTTTTTTAGATATAGTAACTGACATAATTATTTACTGTTTATGGTGTTAGTTATTGGTTCAAATACCACGCATCTGCTTAAAAGTCGTGGTTGATTGGGCTCCACGTCGGCAGGAGGATGGGGGATGCCAACCGTTTGGAGGCGCTTTGGGTCAGCACCCTGCCGCACTAAAGCATCTCGCACTGCTGCGGCACGCCTCAGCGACAACTGTTGATTTGTAGAAATTTCCCCAGTTCGATCGCTGTGTCCAATTATCTTAATCTGTTTTTGAGGATATTGATCCATAAACTTTTTGACACTGGCGATGATTTCTCCATGTGTAGAGTCTAATATTGCCGTTCCTTGCTGGAAGTAGATGCGGGTTGTAATTTTCAGCGGATCTAATTTAACTGTGCTAATCACCGATTGAACACCGGGTATTTGCTTCAGGGACTGAGCTATTTTCTGTGCGTCTGCACCGTCTCTAACGGTACCCTCTACAGTCACTTTACGATCGCCATACCGCGTAGAAATAGAAAGGCCCTCTTTCTGATTCAAAACAGCGGTAATCCGCTGCACCTCCGCCGCCGTCAAAACTGGATCTGGGGGGACATCTACAGCTACAATTCTATTATCTAATTGCAATTTTGGTGCAGTAGATGCGGCTATTTTTTCGGCTTGTGCCCGCAATTCTTGATTTGGCAACTTTCCGGTTAGCTTTAAAGTTTTGCCCTCAACTGCAACATCTAAGCGGTAAACTGCTAATTCGGGAGTCGAGGCTAAAGCTGCGATGGCATTTGCTTCGAGGCGACGCTCAACGCTGCTGCGGTACTGATAAATTCCCCAAGGTACTAAGATTAAGCTCAAGGCGGCTAAACTGATAGCGGCTAGGGCGATCGGGGGTTTTGTTGATTTTTCCGTTTGTAGCGGATCGAATAAACTTTTTATGTACGGGTGCAGCGACTCCGGTATAGTACCGGGGTCGCCGTTAAACTCGTGAATTACTTTAGCATAATTAAGGATGAGATTAGTAACGGTTTGTCGTATTTTTTTGATGAATAAGTGGGGCGGTTCTCCTTTAATCACGACGGCCATGTAGCAATATCCCGCTACTTCTAGGATAATTTTTGAGTCGCCGTATTCAATTTGATTGAGTTCGGAAGATTCTCCCGGCTGCACGATGCACTCGTTAACAAAGCTGCGAATAGCTGTGAGCATTCCGGCTACCATTTCTGATTCTAACTGGTAGCTTTCTGAGTTTTGAACTTCGGAAATAATCAAGCCTGATGCTTTATGAATTAAGAATGCTGCTTGGACGGTAAAGGGTATTGATTCTTTGAGGATTAATTCAGCTTCGGAGACTCCTTGTACTTGGGAGCGAATTTTTCTTTTGAATCCTTCGACGCTGATGGCATTTGACACTTTTTCATTGATTGTCTTGATAGCTTCTGCCATGTATCGGGAAATTGTACTGCCAATTACGGGATAGAGCGCATCCACCATAGAGTCGCGTTCGAGTCTTATTTGGGCTGTAATCGCTTTGCCCATTTCCGGCGCGAGGGCTTGAGCGATCGACTCTTGGTCAAGGCGAATTTGCTCTTTAATTGCCAGACCGATTTCTGGGGCGATCGCGTTAGCAATATCCGCTGGGGAATTCACGATTTGTTGAGCCAGTGCGTCGGGAAGTAACTCAGCTATTGCCGCACTCATTGCCGACTTGTTTTCCTGAGTTTTTGCCCTAATCACTTCGTCAATAATGGGCACGATCGCCTTAACAACTTCTTCCCTGGAATCGGCCACTTTGCGGCTGAGAATTTCTGCGATCCAAGGCAGCATCAACTCAATCAACTCTTGGGGCTCGTAGATTTGGTGCTCCAATTTTCCTAATTTATCGTCGATTGTGGCCATCAGGTGGCGCACCCCCGGCAAATCGTTTTCTGCCAGAAGATTTTTGACTTGCTCGATATCCGACATTTTTGAGCCGAACATCAGATTTTGCAGCCTTTCCATCGCGGTGTCGGCTTCATGTAAATCCTGTTTAATTTGACCTAATATTTCTGCTGGCGGTTCTAGTAAGTTAGGGCTTTCTAGAGTCGAAGCCACCGCAGTATCTAAATATCCCGTTTCTGGTGGATCTGAGACTGTGGAAACTATGGGATTATGGGGAATTTCCGAGGGTTTTGACTCGGTTTCGGGAGGGGAAACATCCTGTAAATGCCGATCGAACTTGTGGGATTTTTGAGCCTGTACGTACTGTAGAGAATCTTTCATTGTCAAGTTAGACAATTCTTCGACAGGCTGTGATTCCTCCTCCAAATCCGGCTGGGCGATCGCGGAAACATCTATAGTTTTAGCTGAGGAATAGTCTTTTTCCAGTTCTGAAGTGTTGAGTTTGTGAGTAGCCCACAGCAAACTTTTGAACTCGTCTGCAACAGGCGGCGTATCGCCAGACTCCGGTTGGCCAGATCCAGTTTCGGGTACACTCGCTGCAACTTCCTCTGGCGCTTGCTCAGAAATACCTAACAAATCCATCAACCCGCCGAGGGCCCCAGCTTGATTATTGTCGCCACTGCTGTCACTTTCTGGCTCTGCATTTTGCTGGTTTGAACCCGCAATAATTTTGAGATCGACTAACAGATTCAGCAAGGGTTCTAGCTGGGTTGCTGCATCTGCAGCAGACTCGTCAGGTTGAGAAACAAAACCCTCTAACTCATTTTCGTCAGCCGGATTTTCTTTCGGTAAAGCCATGCGTTATTATCCGTTATGGTGGCGCTCCGGCAACAGAAATTCGGTATTTAACTTATTATCCGCAACGCCTTTAAGTTCGGGTACAAATTCTGTTCCTTTGAGCCTCATGCCGAGTTCAAACAGAATTTCTGCCATGTCGTCTCTAGAAACTTTAACATCTCTGAGCATAGAAAAGCGACGATCGAGTTCTTCAAACACTTGTGTTTTCAAAGTGCGGCTTTCTTCAGATAGTCGATCTCTGGTTTTGGAGAGTTCGTCGCGAAGCGAACTGGTTTGATTGTCTATAGCCTCGTCGAGGGCTTCCACGCTGCTGGAGAATTTGCGGTTAATGCGATCGACTTGCTGACGGATATCGGCGCTTTCTTCTTGGGTGTTTGAGGTGAGCGATTTAACTTTCTTTTCTAACGAATCAACTGCAGCCCTCATTTCTCCTGAAAGAACTGTTCTTACTTGTTCGATGCGAGTTTGCATATCTTGCTGCATCATCGACAAGTCGGAATCTATTTTATCGAAGCGATTGTCGTATTCTCTAAGCTGCGCTCCAAAAATGATATCGCGGATCTGGTCGATATTTCCCAGCCGTTCGCGCATTTCTTCTTTAGTTATTTCGGGCATACTTTTACCTGGAATCTCTGGACATTGTGAGTTTAAGAACTGTGCTAGTGATTTACTACCGTTGTGGGTGGCACTAGCTTTTTTGAGTGGGCGGGCTTTTATTGTTTGAACTCTAACCCCTGCGTCGGGGATGGGATTTTTTAGAGTTTTGACTCTAAATATCCTGAGATTCAAATTTTTGAGCCTGGTCTTGTCACCAAAAATGGCGGTTGGCTATCCTTGGCTTGCAGCAAGCTAATAGAAGCGTAGATTTTGCTGCGATACAGCACAGCGGGGAAGGTTTTAAGGTCTTGAGTGACATCCTCAATGATATCTCATCTTGACAGTGGCTCCTATCACTGCGCTGGAGTCCCGGCAAAAAGCGGGTGGGCTTGCTCCACGTCCCCTTATATATAATATAACTCAAAAGCTGCACAGATCGCTCGCCGATCGCCTCACAGGGAAGTTTTCTTTCAGCAGAAACCACTTATACAGCCGAACTCGGCCCCTCTGTGCTCCTGGAAGCCCAGGGCTGTTTCGGGGCAACCACGGGGAGTAGGGGTCGGATTGCCCTTACGGAAAACGATGATTTTGACTCTTGTAGTGCTAAGAGTGCCTACCCTCCCCATCCACGATTTGCGCTCGTGTTTCAGAGATTGGGGCAGCCACGGGGGGCTGCCCCTACAAGAGAATGAAACCGCCCTGCCTGGAAGCCTCTTCTCCTGCGAGGCCCTCTAAAAATTCATAGGGCCCGATCGACAGCGACCAGACCCAATAATATGAGAACTTTGTTTTTTCTAACAAACGAGATGTGTTTCCGGTTGAGAACTGTTACTTACTAGGGTTTACAACTTATGCAGCTTTACTTTTAATCCGCAACCACAATAAGTCTGACTCGACTGCGGTTTGGCTTGACTGCTCGATCGGCAGTTCGCCACTATTCCAAGTTGTGTTCGGTTAATTTCTGCTGCGCCTCGGAATCTAGACCGGAGACACCATGCCTATATCCTCGAACTTTCTTTCTAAATATAGCGACCTCCTTTCTCTTTCTGTCCCGGTGTCTATTATTAAGTTAGCATGGCCTTTCGGAGGAGTAAAGCACTATTTGCAAAACTTGATAGGTCTTTACATTACTAAGTATAATGATATGAATATCCAAATAGATGTAAGTTAGCACTCACGCACTCCGAACAAAGAAACCGGGTTTTTTCACCGAGATTGAGGATTTTAAGCAAGTATTTTGGTTGAAAAACCCGGTTTCTGGACACCCGTGCAAAAGTCCTATAAATTCTATTGTTGCTACATCTTTACATTCTTAACAGTTCTTGTCATGACTATTTCTCCTAAGTTTCTCAGTGGCAGCCAAATCCGCCAAACCTTCCTCGACTTTTATGCTCAGCGGGGACATAAGATATTGCCGAGTGCTTCTTTGGTGCCCGAAGATCCGACGGTGTTGCTGACGATCGCCGGAATGCTACAATTCAAGCCGATATTTCTCGGACAGCGCACCGCCGAATCACCGCGCGCCACGACTTCTCAAAAGTGCATCCGCACCAACGACATCGAAAACGTCGGCCGCACCGCCCGCCACCACACGTTTTTTGAGATGTTGGGTAACTTCAGTTTCGGGGATTATTTCAAGAAACAGGCGATCGCCTGGGCGTGGGAACTTTCCACGGAAGTTTTCGGTTTACCAGCGTCCAATTTGGTTGTTAGTGTTTTCCGAGAAGATGACGAAGCTTTTGCGATTTGGCGCGATGAAATTGGCATTCCGGCCGATCGCATTCAGCGCATGGGAGAAGATGACAATTTCTGGCAATCCGGCCCGACAGGCCCCTGCGGCCCGTGTTCGGAGATTTACTATGATTTTCACCCAGAAAGAGGCGACAATATTGACCTCGAAGATGATAGCAGGTTTATTGAATTCTACAACCTGGTTTTCATGCAGTACAATAAAGATGCAGAGGGCAATTTAACACCGCTGCAAAATCAAAATATTGATACTGGCATGGGACTGGAACGGATGGCGCAAATCCTCCAGAAAGTCCCCAATAATTACGAAACAGATTTGATTTTTCCGATCGTTCAATCGGCGGCGGAACTTGCCGGGATTGATTACCACAATAGCGATGAAAAAGTCAAGGTTTCGCTGAAAGTAATTGGCGACCATATTCGGGCTGTGGTGCACATGATTGCGGACGAAATTCGCGCGTCGAATGTTGGTCGGGGTTACATTTTGCGCCGGTTGATTCGCCGGGTGGTACGCCACGGGCGGCTGATTGGAATTCAGGGCGAATTTACGGTGCGGGTGGCTGAAAGTGCGATCGCCCTTTCGGAAGCTGCTTATCCGAACGTGCGGCTGCGGGAAGCTCAAATTAAGGCGGAATTGGCAAGGGAAGAGGCGCAGTTTCTCAAGACTTTGGAACGCGGAGAGAAGCTGCTGGAGGAAATTGTCGATCGTACAAAACAGCAAGCAAACCAACAAATCAGCGGTCAAGATGCTTTCACTCTTTACGATACCTACGGTTTCCCCTTAGAACTGACTCAAGAAATTGCTGAGGAACAGGGAATTACTGTGGATTTGGACGGCTTTGAAGCGGCGATGAAGGAACAGCAAACTCGCGCTAAAGATGCTCGCCAAACAATCGATTTAACGGTGCAGGGTTCTTTGGATAAGTTGGCTGAAACAATCCAGGGGACTGAGTTTGTCGGTTATGCTGAATTGTCGAGTTTAGCTGAGGTGGAAGTTATCTTGGTTGACGGCAAATCTGTGGAAGAAGCAGCCGCCGGTACCGAGGTACAAGTTGTTTTGAACCAAACGCCGTTTTATGCAGAATCCGGCGGACAAATTGGGGATAAAGGTTATTTGAAAACCGGAGATAATGGTGATGGTTTGTTAGTAAGAGTTGAGGATGTGAAGAAGGAATCGGATTTCTTCGTGCATTTCGGCTTTGTGGAACGGGGAACGCTGAGAGTTGGCGATAGTATTACTGCGAAAATTGACAATAGCGGTCGCCGCCGAGTTCAGGCTAACCACACAGCAACTCACTTATTACAATCAGCTTTGCGAAAAATTGTGGACGATTCGATTTCGCAAGCTGGTTCGCTGGTATCGTCTGAGAGATTGCGGTTTGATTTCAATTCTCCGCGCGCTGTCACAGCAGAAGAGTTGCAGAAAATTGAGGATTTAGTTAATAGTTGGATTGCTGAGGCGCACGCTGCTGAGGTTGCAGAAATGCCGATCGCCCTTGCGAGAGAAAAAGGCGCGACTGCGATGTTTGGCGAGAAGTACGGCGATGTGGTGCGGGTTATCGATTTTCCCGGCGTTTCGATGGAATTGTGCGGCGGAACTCACGTCAGCAATACCGCAGAAATCGGGCTGTTTAAGATTGTTTCCGAAGCGGGGGTAGCGGCGGGAACTCGCAGGATTGAAGCGGTTTCCGGTCAAGCTGTTTTGGATTATTTGAATGTGCGGGATAAGGTGGTGCGCGATTTGGGCGATCGATTTAAGGCGAAGCCTGAAGAATTGCCGAACCGGATTACTAATTTGCAGAATGAGTTGAAGGATACTCAGAAACATTTGGCTGCTGTGAAGTCGGAATTGGCGATCGCGAAATCCGACCAGTTGCTGAGTGCGGCGGAGGCGATCGGCGAATTCAAAATCATTGTAGCTCAATTGGGTGATGTGGATACAGAAGCGCTGAAAACTGCGGCGGAAAGATTGCAGCAAAAGTTAGGAAATGCTGCGGTTGTTTTGGCCTCAATTCCTGAACCAGACAAGGTAAGTTTGGTGGCAGCTTTTAGTCCTGAAGTCAATAAGAAAGGATTACAAGCTGGCAAGTTTATCGGGGGAATTGCTCAAATTTGCGGCGGAAAAGGCGGCGGGCGGCCGAATTTGGCGCAAGCTGGGGGACGCGATGCAAGTAAGTTGCAGGAAGCGTTGGAAAGTGCTCGCAATTTGTTAGTTGAAGGGTTGGGTTAATTACTCGGATCAGGTGATTTCGGGGAAACTGTAGGGGCGGGTTTTACCAACCATAATCGTCAATTATAGACAATCTGATAAACCCGCCCCCACCCAACCATAAATCACAATGTACATGGTGCCCGTAGGGGCGGGTTTCACCAACCATAATTGCCAATTATCGACAATCTCGAAAACCCGCCCCCACCCAACGAAAAATACCAACCTACATTTTCCGATGCGATGCAAATTCCAGGTTGATGTGGGTTATCGGTGGTGGGGGGCGGGTTTATCTAGATTGTTGGTATTCCTTAGATATTGTTGGTGGAACCCGCCCCTACAAAATCTGGGTAAAGGTATTGTGCAAAAATCCCTGGTTTTTCCCGCGCAAAAAATGTACAATATCCCAAACATGGGTAGTGCAATGAAAAGCAAAAAACAAACCTATTTCGACCTGATCGAATCCCTGATCAACTCCCCAAGGGACGAACAAATCGCTATCCTGCAAAACAATCTCGAACTAATCGACGATAACTTCACCTCAGTTTTGCGCGATTGGGCTACTCAAACTCTGGCAGAAATGGAGTTTCGCCAAGCTACAAACATTACTATTAATATTCTTAACTTCAGTGACTTGATTCAAGAGTTTCCGCTGGGAAGCAAAAGCAGCAATATGGAAATTGCCATTGCAGGCTACGAGGTGGGGCTGCAAATTTTTAAGCGAAATTTTTCGGCCGAATTTTGGGCAGCTATTCAAAATAATCTGGCAAATGCTTACAGTGACAGAATCAAAGGAGAACCGGGTGAGAATATCGAAAAGGCGATCGCATTTTATGAAGCAGCCTTAGAAATTTACACCCGCCCTGCTTTCCCGGAACAATGGGCGATGATTCAAAATAATTTGGCAACTGCTTACAGTAACAGAATTAAAGGAGAACGGGGTGAGAATATCGAACAGGCGATTGCATTTTATGAAGCAGCTAGTGAAGTTCGTACCCGCCATGCTTCCCCGGAACAATGGGCTGGTACTCAAATTTGTTTGGGAGTTGCTTACAGTTACAGGATCAAAGGAGAACGGGGTAAGAATATCGAAAAGACGATCGCATATTATGAAGCAGCTAGTGAAGTTTACACCCGCAAAGCTTTCCCGCAACAATGGGCGATGACTCAAAATAATTTGGCCAATGCTTACAGTGACGGAATCAAAGGAGAACGGGGTGAGAATATCGAAAAGGCGATCACATTTTATGAAGCTGCTTTACAAGTTTACACCCGCGATGCTTTTTCCCAACAATGGGCGATGACTCAACATAATTTGGCAAGTGCTTACAGTGAGAGAATCAAAGGAGAACGGGGTGAGAATATCGAAAGGGCGATCGCATTTTATGAAGCAGCTAGTGAAGTTCGTACCCGCCCTGCTTCCCCGAAACAATGGGCGATGACTCAAAATAATTTGGCAACTGCTTACTATAGCAGAATCAAAGGAGAACGGGGTGAGAATATCGAAAAGGCGATCCAACTTTTTCAAGCAGCTTTAGAAGTTTATACTCCCACCGGTTTGCCAATTGACTGTCTGCAAACAGGGCGAAATCTAGGCTATTTAGGATTTGCAGAAAGTTTGTGGGAAATAGCCATTTTCGGCTACGAAAAAGCCATCGAAGCAGTCGAACAAAGCCGCGAGTGGATTGCCTCCGAAAACCGCAAACGAGAAATCATCGAAGAGAACCTCAACGTCTACGAAAAAATGATGCAATCCTGCATCAATCACCAACAATATGACAAAGCCCTGCAAACAATCGAACGCAGCAAATCCCGCTACCTAGTCGAACTCTTCACCAACAGCGAAATCTACCCCAAAACAGCCACCGAAACCGAGAAACAGCAACTCCAAAACCTGCGCCGCCAAATCGCCGCCTCCCAACAATTCCTAGAAACAGAAACCCCATCTCCTCCCCCTCTTTCCCCCCCCCGTTGTAGGGGCGGTGCCCCCGTGCCCGCCCTCTCCCTCACAACGCACAACCCAAACCCGCAGCCTCAGCCCCGAATATTTCCAACAACAAAAAGCCAAATTAGAAACAACCTTGCAGCAACTAACACAACTGCTAGAACAAATAAAACAGCGAGAACCAGAATTCTCCCTAACTCAAAAAGTCGAACCCATCGACATCACCAAATTCCAACAAACCTTAGACACCGAAACAGCAATCATAGAATGGTACATCGGCAATTCTAACTCCCTAGAGGGCGGGCACGGGGGCACCGCCCCTACGGGTGGTGTCGCCTTCATCATCACCCGCGACAGCATAAAACCAGTCACATATACCACAACCGAAATAGGCGAATTAGAAACCTGGAAAAACAACTATCTCGACGAATACCGCAACAAAAACACCAACAAAACCTGGCAAAACACCCTATCCCAAAAACTCCAAAAACTCTCAGAAATCCTGCGACTAAACGAGATAATCGCCCACATCCCCCCCAACAGCAAACGACTAATCCTAGTACCCCACCGCTACCTGCACCTATTCCCCCTCCACGCCCTACAATTCACCTCAGAGGGCGGGCACGGGGGCACCGCCCCTACGAGGTACTTGTTAGACTGCTTCCCCGCAGGCGTGAAATACAGCCCCAGCTTGCAACTACTGGAACTCGTAAAAAATCGCATCACCACCAGAAACTTCCCCCCACCAAATCAGCAACAACTATTTGCCCTCCAGAATCCCACCGAAGATTTATTCAACGCCGACATGGAAGTAGAAACCATCAAAACCCGATTCAATCCCCATCAAATTTTACTCAAAAAACAAGCCACAAAAACCGCCCTCAACGAAAACCGAGAAAACCTCTCAAACGCCAACTACCTGCACTTTTCCTGTCACGGCGTATTCAACTTTGACTATCCGCTGCTGTCATCCCTAGTCTTAGCCGATTCCCTGGAACCATTACCCCCCAAATCCGTAGGGGCGGTGCCCCCGTGCCCGCCCGAACCCCCGCCCCCAGAGTCAAATCAGCCCGCTAAAAAACAGCGCTATGTCACCCTACGCAGCGGCAGAAAAGCCATCCCAGAAAAATGCCTCACCCTGCGAGAAATCTTTGCCGAATTGCAGTTACCGCAGTGCAGTCTCGTCACACTTTCCGCCTGCGAAACCGGGTTAACCACCTCAACCGCAATGACGGATGAATACATTGGTTTACCCAGCGGTTTTTTGTATGCGGGTAGCATGAATGTTGTCAGCAGTCTCTGGGCTGTCGATGATTTTGCTACGGCAATTTTGATGATAAAATTTTATCAAGAATTGCCGGATGCAGATTCAGTAGCCCTCGCTTTGAATGCGGCACAAAACTGGATGCGCGGGGTGAGTATGGAGGATTTTCGAGTTTGGGTAGGATTGTTAAATTTAGATGAAAAATCGAGCGAAAGTGTGGAATTATGGTTAGTGTGTTCGAGTGAGAAACAGCCGTTCCGCGACCCGAAATATTGGGCGGCTTTCTGTGCAACGGGATATTAAGTTAGGTGTGCAAACATAATTTTGTAGGGGCGGGTTCACCAACAATATATAACGATGACCAACCATCTAAATAAACCCGCCCCACCCCACAGACAACCTGCACCAACCCAAAATTTGCATCAAATGTTAAAATGTAAATTGTAATTGTTCGTTGGGTAGGGGCGGGTTTTCGAGATTGTTTGTTTCAGGCAATTATGGTTGGTGAACCCGCCCCTACGAATCTATTGTGTTTAATTACCGGAGGAATTACAATGGAACCTGACAAAATTATCAATGCTTTTCTCCAATGGCTGCATGAAAATCCGAGTATTTTCATGCCGACAGCATGGCAAGATTTACTCGAATTAAAAACAGAAATGGGAGAATTCGCAGACGATCAATTGTTTCCTATTGCTATGGCTATCAGCAAGTGGTGCGCCCGTCATCAATTGGGAGAGGAATTAAAAATTGCTGCCGCCAAAAACAAAAAAGATTTCGAGGATGCGGGCGAACCCACCCCAAGTACAACACCGCCGCTAACCAATATCACTCAAACTCTGCGTACCAGCATTGAAGATAGCTACAAAAAGCTTCAAGAAATCGCAGCAAATAATCAATCAGATACCAGCAATGACTCCAACTAGCAAAATCTATGCCCCCAACGTTTATTTATTTGCCTTTCACCTCTGCAACGCCATAGAATCAGAGTGGAATTCCCCTGTGGAATCCGCCAGTTTGTGGCAGAAGTGCGATGAGATTTTGCAAACTAAATTAGCAGTCAGTACAAAATTTAATGACAGCTATTTGCACAAAAAAGAGGAACCTGTCGGCTTCCGAGTTAACCTGATTAATAAACAAGTTGTTGGCAACCGCAAGTCTCTACCCTTTGATAAGGAGATTTCGGTTGAAAATCAGCAAATTCCTGTCAAGGGTTTTGCCCAACCGCTGCGAATTGATGACAGCTATGCCCTGGGTTTAAAAATTTTTGTCCCTGAAAAAGTTAACGGCATTAAAACACCTGCTGTCGATGTTAGCATCTTCAAGGAATTTAATCCCGATAACTGCTTGCTGCCGGATTTCGTGCAGAGTTATTTCGGGCAAACTCTGCTGCTTACAGCTTGGCTGAGTGTCGAACAAAATCAAGCGGCGCGGGCAGATTCGCAGTTTCTCCAAGCTTTAGGCAAACAGTGTCTCGAAAAGTTGATTTCTGGTCAAAATCAGCCGGATTTTTACCGTAAAGGCGAGTTATTCGGCAGTCCGATTTTGGAGTACGGCAATCCGAATCAGCCCGATAGTTACTGTCACATTATTATCTGGTTTTTCAACAGCCCGACAACTGATGAAATCTGGGATGAGACGCGGTACAGCGATTTTATGGATTTGTTTCTGTACCGAAATAAAATTATTCGCGCTTATCACGACAGCCGCAAGCTTTACGCCGTGACTCGCGAGGAATACAAGCAAATTGAACAGGATATTGACAAGACTTTTAAGTATTTGCAGCGAGATCAACCTCAGCAGAGGCAATCGAAAGGTGCGGGTTTAAAGGAGGAAGAATTAAAATATCTGGAAACTCAGATGATTGAGATGCCGCCTCGGGCTGTGAAGTATGCCCGAATGCTGATTGATTTGGAATTTCGCCAAAATACGATCGCAATTAACGCCCAAAATTACCAGGATAAATTAAATCAAATAAGTCTTGACATCAAAGCAGCTAAAAAGTACAATGATAGTGATGCCAATTTAAGTTTCCTCGAAACATTCAGCAAAGAAACTTGCCCGCAGTTTCAAAGGCAGATTCAAGCAGATTTAGGCTATTTCAAACACGGTTCCGGCTTGCTAGACCAAGCAACCGAGGCAATTAGAGCTATTGTGGCGATCGAAGAAGCTTATCGGGATGCCAAACTAGAGGTCACGATTCAAGCTGTCGGCTTTGGTTTGGGAGTAGCCGGGGTGGTGGCTGGAAGTGCTCCTTATTTAATTAAACAAGACCCTCCGAATCAAATTGTTGCTTTGCCTTTGCCTTTCCTGAAGGGGGGAATTAATTCTTTTGCGTTGGTATTGTTGATTAGTATCGGTGCGGGGGTAGTGGTTTGGGGTGTGGTTATGTTGAGTGCCAATTCCAAGAATCTACTAGGTAAGTTCAAGAATCTACTAACTAGAAATAAACAGTTCCCGCCGTCATAATCGCCGTTCTGGGCGGGCAAATCGCCCGCCCCAGAAAAAGATTAGCCTTAATATTGAGGTACAGACGGGTCTACTTCTTCACTCCAAGCAGTAATTCCGCCCTTAACATTAATCCCCTCAATTCCAGCTTCCTTCAAAATCCCCAAAGCCTTCGCAGAACGCCCGCCCATTTTGCAGTGTGCAATCAAGCGGTGGCCGTTCACCAATTCCTTGACCTTAGCGACACCTGCGCCCTGTTCGATATCCGGCAAAGGAACCAAAACCGACCCAGGAATTTGACAAATTTGATACTCATTGGGATTCCGAACATCCAACAAGACAAAATCCTTCGCACCGCTGTCGATTAACTCCTTAAGTTCTTTGACAGTCATCTCAGGAATTTGCGGTTGCTCTGCTGGTACTTTACTAAAGCCGCAGAATTCTTCGTAATCGATTAACTTTTCAATTACCGGGCGCACTGGATTCGGCCGCAATTTCAATTGCCGGAATGTCATATCTAAGGCATTGTAAAGCAACAATCGGCCGCTCAAAGTAGTGCCTTGACCCAAGATAATTTTGATAGCTTCCGTTGCTTGAATGCAGCCAACTACTCCAGGCAATACGCCTAAAACGCCGCCTTCTGCACAAGAAGGAACCATGCCAGGAGGCGGGGGTTCCGGGTACAAATCGCGGTAATTCGGGCCGCCTTCGTAGTTGAAAACTGTTGCTTGTCCTTCAAATCGGAAGATGGAACCGTAGACGTTGGGCTTGTTTAAAAGCACGCAAACGTCGTTCATCAAATAGCGAGTCGGGAAATTGTCCGTACCGTCGATAATGATATCGTAAGGAGTCGCAATGTCGATCGCATTTTCCGAACTAACGCGAGTTTCGTACAAATCAACTTGACAAAAAGGATTAATTTCTAAAATCCGATTTTTAGCCGACTCAATCTTCGGTTTCCCAACCCAAGAAGTGCCGTGAATTACTTGCCGCTGCAAATTAGAATGGTCTACAACATCAAAGTCTACAATCCCAATGCGGCCAACACCGGCGGCTGCTAAATACAGCAGCAGCGGCGAACCGAGGCCTCCCGTACCGATGCAGAGCACGCTGGCAGCTTTGAGACGCTTCTGCCCATCCAATCCAACTTCTGGCAGGATCAGGTGGCGAGAGTAGCGTTCGTATTCTTGTTTGTTGAGCTGGATCTCCTCCAGATTAGGATTTAGCATGATATTGTGTGTAGCGCAGATTTTGAATTACATCCTATCTGAATCTTTCGCATTTTTACGTGTTTGTTATTTTTACTAATTATTTCTTAATCTCAGTCGGTTCCTGTGCGAGAATTTCCTCTGCTTGAAAGTTCCCCTCTCCGTCAAGACTCCAACTGCGGATGTCTTCCCAACAGCCTTGTCGGACGGACACAATGATATAAGAGTATTGGGCCCAGGCCAATGTCCGATCGCACTCTGAGGGCACTGCGGGAGAATCCGTGTGAGAATGATATATACCGATAATATCCAGAGTGCGATCGCGCCCATGTTTCATCGCCCGCAACATATCTTCGGGCTTAATAGCATATCTGCGTCGTTCTGTCAATCCCTTTTCTTCAGGCCAATTCTCCTGGGCCTGTGCACTCCAAGCATTCTCAGTCGGCCAAACTTCCACTAAAGTTTTAACATCGCCAGTAACTCGACCCAGCAACAAACCGCAGCATTCTTCAGGATAAGCGCTTTCGGCGTGGGTACGCATGGATAAAATATGAGAGTCGGAAAGTGCGATCGGCTGCATGAGATTTTATTGTAGATTTTATTGTAAAGTGCGATGGGCTTTTTTTAAATTGTGGAACAGGCATCTTGCCTGTTCAATACTGGCTTTTCTGGAGATGTCTATTAATTTGAGGTTGGTGTAGCTGTTTGCAAAACAGTTCTATAAGCAATCACAGCTTCTGTTTGGTTAACATATCCTACATATTGACTCAATACAGAAAAGTCTAACTCAGGCAAAAATTCACTCCTCGAAATTAACTCATAACCCGACTCCCGCAAGTGGTAAATAGAAAATTGATCGTTAGCCCAAAACCAGACTTCAGGAACTTGCAAACCGCGATACACTTCTAGTTTGTCAACTCCACCGCTAGTCAGAGCAATTTCGATCGCAATATCAGGGATTTCTGCAAGTGCACCCAAGCAGTAACACTCATCTGGTTCCGCACCCCGTCTCACAGCTTCGCGGCGAAATGTAGCACTACCGTAACCGTTGAGATTAATTAGCCTTTCCACTGCATAAGTTTCTATCAACCGGGCAATAATTGTTTTAAGCCTTTCATGTTCGGGCGAATTTGTCATAATAATTTCTAACGTTCCTTCCAAGTAAGTCATCCTGGGGAATTCATCGACAAACATATCGGAAAGCTGCTCGTATTGTTCCCAAGTCACATCATATAGAATGACGCGCTGTTCAGTCGCTGGAGCGAGAGTTTTTGGATCTAAAAGTAGCATAATTAATTACCTGCACTTAAGATATCTCAACGTTAGATTTTTTCCTTCTTTCTCAACTTCTTCTCTGTGTCCTCTGCGGCCTCTGCGGTTCGTAAAAAAAGTTCCTATATAAATTTAACGAACCGCGAAGACGCTTATGACACAAAGGAAGAGAAGAGAAGGGGAAAAACAGTTAATTCAATCAAGTCGGAGTTTGCTGCAACTCAGGTCGCTCATCTGGAACGATCGCACCTTCGACAGGACACACCTGCAAACAAATACCGCAGTCAATACAGGTATCAAAATCAATCCAAAACCAATCAGTACCCTTGACATTTTTGCCGGGGCCGGGGTGAATGCAAGCAACCGGACAAGCGCCGACGCAATCAGCAATTCCCTCGCAAATATTCGTAACAATAGTGTGTGCCATAGTGTTCTCTCAAAAGATTTTAGTTAGATAGGGAATTAGCAATTAGCAATTGGCAAAACCTTCTCTCAATCAGCAGGATACATAATATCATATCGGGTGATTTTTAACCAATTACCAACTACCAATTACCAATTACCAATTAGCCTAATTTACCGTTTCAATTGTTGGCAATCCTTCGGCATTTACCCAAGCAATTTGAGCAATTCGTCGATCGCGCGCATATTCCCGCGCCGACTCTGCTGTCTCCCGACTCTCCAAATCTATTTCCACCCGAACTAGGTGAGTAGAGTCTCGGAGTTTGCGAGCGTAAGCAAACGCGGCGGCACTAGCTTCAGGAGTTTGAGCCACCACCAACCAGTCGCTAGCTGGCGTCTCCGTGGGCAACTGCCCCTCTGTCAGCAAAACTTGGTGCAAATCTTCAATATTCAGACAAAACCCGATGCCGGGGGAATTTTGCCCTTGGGGGTCGAACAGTCCCAACAGTTGGTCGTAGCGTCCCCCTTGTCCTAAAACTCGCTGTCCTGTCTTGCTGCTGCTGACAACTTCAAACACAATTCCAGTGTAGTAGTCAAATGTTTGAATTAAGCTCAAATCGAGGTGAATGTGGGATTTTAGATTGGGAATTTTTGACTGGCATTGGTGCAGCAATTCGATCGCAGATTTGAGATTATTTAACGCGGCTTGCTGCGGCAAATCTAAATCCAGCTTGGCAACAATTGGCAACACCTCTTCTGGCCGGCCGCGCAAGTCAAATAACAGCAGTGCTCTTTCTCGCAATTCGGTTGACAGTGGCAAAGTTTCCAAGGCAATTCGATCGAGATTGGCGATCGCCCCCCGAACTTTTTGGCGCACATTTGGCGGAAACGGTTCTAGCAATGTTGCAGTCAAGCCCGCTTCTCCCAAAACCAAATGCCAGTCATCAATTTCCAAGCTCTGCAAGCACTCAGACAGCAGCAGCAGCACTTCCGCATCCGCAACCGCCCCCCCCGCGCCGAGCAGTTCTACCCCAGCTTGATAGAACTCCTGTTGCCCGCCTGAGCCAGTATCTGGGCCTTTGCGGAACACGTTAGCGTTGTAGTAGAGGCGCTGAGGCTGCCAGCGAGTCCCGGCCATCCGCATTGCAGCCGCGCGGGCGATGGATGCTGTCAATTCCGGCCGCAAACCAAGTTCTCCATCCTCGGCGTCTTGCAATTGAATTAAGGTCGATCGGTCGATCGCGCCCCCAGCCATCAATGTCTCCAGCCTTTCTAGAGTAGAGGTAATAATCCGGTGATAGCCCCAGCGGTGAAAAACCTGCTGTAAGCGCCGTTCGATCGAAATTTTTTGAGCAACGTCAAGGGGCAATAAATCTCTTGCACCGGATGGGGGTTGGTGAACCATATCAATTTTAGATTTTAGACTTTAGATTTTAGATTGGGCTTAGAAGCTTAGCTTTATGGACGGTGTTAAAGTCGAAGGAGGCCAGCTTAACATTCGACTTTAACAAATTAACTACCAGCCGGGAAGTCCCTCGTTATATTTAGAGGGGATTAATCTGAGCGCTGCGCGAATTACCCCGTTGGGAATTACCGCAGGGATGTCCAGAAGCGTCGGATGTCGCGGACGGAAGCCGACAATTATTTCTTTATACCCATTGATAGTCTGGAAATACTCTGGTACTGTGTTAGTAAGTGGGGGTGGAACTACCTCACTATAAAAAGCCTTTGCAAAAAAGGAAATACGAAGCCTGCGTACTAACGGTACTCCGTTGAACGCCTGGTTTGTTCACGGTGTCATCTCAATTTTAGATTTGAGATTTTAGATTTTAGATTGGCCTTAGAAGCTTAGCTTTAGGGGACGGTGTTAAAGTCGAAGGAGGCAAGCTTAATCTTCAACTTTAACAAATTAAGGCGTGATAGCGTTTTCGTTTGCATCGCAATTATCATTTTCCCCGTCAGTGCGATCGTCCCGTTCTTTCTGGAGCATCCGCGGTCGCGGGACGATCGCACTGATGGTATAATTCCGATGTCACCGGCGTTGATATCACCAAGTCTTGATTTTTTTGAGCTACCTCACTCCACTGCTGAGCAGTTCACCCGTTTCTAAATATTCAAGACTCACAACTCACAACTTCTCACTTCTTCTTACCGCCAAACAAACTTGCAAAAAATCCTGGTTTCTCGTCACCTTTTTTGGCTTTTGCTGCAGCTTGTTCCAGCTTTTTCTTAACCTCCAAAGCCGTTGGTTCTTCAGGATTTGATGCCAAAGCTTTGTTCATCTCAAGTTTCGCCATTGTGGCTTGATTTTGTTCAAGGTAACACATTGCTGACAAAGCGTGGGTCTTGCTGTGTTTCGGATCGCGCTTCAGGCCTTCTTTCAACTCTAAAATTGCTTTGGCGTAACTTTTGCTGTCCATGAATCCTTGAGCTCGGCGGCAATAGGCTTCGGCCGGCGAGTCTTTTGCCGCAGTTGTGGTTGTGGTTGTGGTTGGGGTTGGAGTTGGAGTTGGAGTTGGGGTTGGGGTTGCATCTTTTATTGGGGTTCCATCTTTTATGGATGAACCGGGTGCAACCGCACCACCACCCATGCGCTCTTTTCGCAGCAGGTAAACCATGTTGAGTTCGCTAATTTGATCGATCGCCTCTTGCGTTTCCTTAACTGATTCGTACTGCTTGAGAGCGAGTTTGCTAACTGCTGTTTTGTAAGCTTCTTCCCAATTTTGAGCGGTAGCTAACTGTTTGGCTGCTGCGCTTTCAATTTGCATTTTTGCCTGTTCTTTAACGACGCGCTTGGCGATGGCTGCTAAGAGTAGCGTGTATTCTTTGCGATCGCTTTCCTTGGAAAATTTGTTGTAAGCCGGATTGACTACTTTTGACAAAAATTGGTTAGCCCAATCTTTATCGGCTTGGCTTTCAAAAGAGCAAGTATCCGAATGCAACCGGCGGGCGATTTTCATGTAGCGCTTGCGGATGTCGTTAAACTCGGCGTCTAAGGGAATTCCCAAAATTGCGTGCTGATCTGTAAAGTCGTACTTGAACAGCCCTTTTGTCATTTCAAAAGACATAACTTTTACTCTTCCTTTCCTGGCTTTTCACTATTCTTTAATGTAGCTTGAGTCAAGGGGTTCTGACCCCCGTACTACCCCCGATCTCTTGCTGCGGGTAGATTACCCCCAGGAAGATAACGGAGGAACTGCTAGCAGTGCGCCACTGAGTTCGGCGTGTATTTTGCCGTTTGTGGCCAAAATCCGACCCGAGTTCATCTCAAAGGCACTGCCGTCATAAGCTGTAATTTGACCTCCGGCTTCGGAGACTATGACTACACCTGCTGCTACGTCCCAAGGGGCGAGTCCCCGTTCCCAGTATCCGTCCGATCGCCCCATCGCGAGGTGTGCGAGGTCTAGGGATGCGGAACCGCTGCGCCGCACGCCTTGGGTGAGGTGGGTGAGGTGACAGAATTCGGCATAATTATTGTCTGCTGTTTCGCGCCGATCGTATGCAAAGCCAGTGACTAGCAAGCTGGTTCTCAATTCTGAGATTTGGGAAACTTCGATCGGCGATCGGTTGCAGGTTGCTCCCAATCCTTTGCCTGCCCGAAACAATTCATTATGAAAGGGGTCGTAAATTACTCCAATTTGTGGTATACCGTCGATTAAAAGTCCGATCGACACGGCCCAAAAAGGATATTGGTGAGCATAATTTGTTGTGCCGTCCAAAGGGTCGATCGCCCACAGGTATTTGCTGCTAGCATCCCCTAATTTGCCGGATTCTTCGGCGAGGATGGCGTGGTCGGGTACGTGGCGGCCCAGAATTTCTAAGATGACGACTTCTGAGGCTTTGTCGGCTTCTGTGACTAAATCGCCCGATCGGCCTTTTTCTTGAATTTTTTCTAATTTTCCGCAGAAAGATTGCAGGACGGAACCGGCGGCTAGGGCTGCTTCGGTGGCTATTTCTAAGAAGTTTTGCAGTTGATTGTCAGTCATTTGTTAGTTGTTAGTTGTCAGTTGTCAGTTGTCAGTTGTCAGTTGTTAGTTGTTAGTTGTCAGTTGTCAGTTGTCAACAATTCCCAACTGACCGAAAGCATCCACGATACCCGCCACGTGATTCATCCGTCCAGAAATAAAAACCTGTACCCGATGAAACTTGCCGAACGTATTTATCGGTGGGGTCAATGCTTCAATCTAAAATCTAAAATCTAAAATCTAAAATCGATTGACTATTTCCGATTTTGCTGGCGGAATTCTGCAGGAGTTTGGCGCAAAGCTCGTTCTGGATTCCACAGGCCTTTACCCATGAGTCTCGCCCATTCTTGAGCGTTCACGAGTCGCTGCTGGTATTTGGTGTTGGGCGATCGCGCTGAGGCCAGGGCATAACCTTCTTTGACTAGCAGTTCGTTGAGCAAAATTTTATCTTGCCACAAGTAGGCTAGTTTGCGATCGAACCGATCTTTCTCTTCGATGTCTGATTCTAACAATACCTGTTTTCCCCCAGTTAGCTGTTCTAGTCTTTGTTTGGCTGCTTCTCCCCAAGGCTGCTGTTTTAAATCCGGCGCATCAATACCAATCAGCCTGATTTGTTCTAATAAGGCTATTTTGTCGGCTGTACTGATAACTTCGATTGTTTGGCCGCTGATGGCCCTTTCTACTTTGGCGATCGTACCTTGGGGCATTTCGGGTTTTTGGCAGCTAGCTAACAACAGACAAAGGGCGATCGCACATAATCGATAAAGCATGGATAATTGGTAGTTGATAATTTATCAAATTGCCTTATTCTTCATCCAACGGCAAACCGGCTCTAACTTTTCCTTTGCCGAAGTAACGACCGAATTGCAGTTCGTACACTTCGTCTTCGTCTTGCGTCTCTACCTCGATGTTGGAACGGGGATAGCTGACGCACAGCAGGGCATAACCTTCTTTTTGCAGTTCCACCGAAAGCCCCATTGCTTCTGGCTGGTGCAGTTCTCCCGACTTGACGCGCACCGCACAGGCGGTACAAGCGCCGTTGCGGCAGGAAAATGGCAATTCTACTCCTTGGTTTTCGGCGCTTTGCAGGATGTAGCGGTCTTCGGGTACTCGCACGGTGTGGCGATCGCCTGTCTGTCTGTTATGAATTTTAATTGTGTAAGAGTGAGTCATGGAATTTTAGATTTTAGATTTTAGATTTTAGATTGGGGTTTGGCGGGCAAACTCCTTTAGATGAAGGGGTTTGCGACACAGCTAGGAGAATCCAAGCCCGCTCGTTTGACACCCTACCCACATTAAACAGTAAATTTATGCCGTTACCCCTTCCCAAATCAGATTTGTTCTGCTAAGATAGTTTAGCTGTGGCTAAATGAATGAATTTAGCCCTGGAGAGGTGGCCGAGCGGTTGAAGGCGCACGCCTGGAAAGTGTGTTTAGGGCAACTTAACGAGGGTTCGAATCCCTCCCTCTCCGTTAAACAAGCTGTTCAGGCAAAAAAACAGCTTGCAACAAAAATCTCTGATGTGAGATAAATACTTTGATTATTAGCGATCGCCCTTGAATTCTTTTAGAAAAATCAAGGGCGATCGCTTTTCTAGGGTCAGATGCCTCTGGCATGGGCATCGGGCATCGGGCATGGGTAATAGTTAGTGGTTACTGGTTAGCGGGACTTAAACATAAAATACGATAAAAATAGGTTATAATGCTTACATAGCAAGCATATAACGTTAAAAAATGACCC
>NZ_JAUBOX010000023.1:32035-98096 GCF_036700445.1 Microcoleus sp. T3_B1 | reverse complement strand
TTTTAGCTGGCATTTTTGTAGAGATTGACTAAACTCCTTTTTTATTATACCCTATTTAAAGGTACAACAGCTTACCAGTTTTCTATTTGTAAGTCGAGAAAATCGGCAAAGTCTGAAACATTGTTTGTTACGAGTATCAATTCGTTTACTTTAGCGATCGCCGCAATTTGACCGTCTGCAAATGATGGAGTTTTTCCAATACTGGAGAGACGCGCTCTTTCTGTCGCGTGCCAGATGGCAGCATTAGTATCATAAGGCAGCAGAGGAATTTGAACTCGAACTGTCTCATAGAGATAACTTTCTAGAATTCGACGTTTCCTTGATTCAGGAAGTCGCTTACACCCAAATAAAAGTTCGTGAAATACAACTGTTGCCGTCGCAACTTCTTCTTTGTATCGCTCTAACATTTTAACCACATTTGCATTCGGAATTGGTCTAGTTGGTTCCGAAAGTACGTTAGTATCTAATAAAAATTGCAAACTCACAAAATAACCTCGCGCCCTGGTGATGAATCTCTGAGTCCCTCAAAAACTTCTGCCTCAATTCCTGCTTCTTCTAGATTGTTTTCTTGACGAAACTTTAGGATGGCTTCCCAAAAATTTTTAGGTTTCTCAATCTGGCGTTCTTTCTCAATCTTAGCAATAATTTCAGTTAACTCAGCAGATACTTTAGTCAATTCTTTAGCTTTTTCCAGCAAGCTATTGACTAACGGTGATGGCAATAACTCCAGCGGTTCATCAAAGTCATCAGAAGTTGTAATTATTCCTCGATCGCTCCCAAACAGCAGGGAACGGTCCTGTATTTTATGAGATTGCACTGATAATTGTCTATTAATTGCACGCTCACTTTCTAGGAATTCTCCAATTTTTCGCCATTCCTCTCTGTCTTCATCTGACAAACCTGCCAAAAACTCTTTCATCTTTGCCAGCTTCTCCTCGGAGTTTAGCGAAACTTCCCCGACTTCAAGCAGAACTTCTGAACCGTCAGGAATGTTCGTATTTTCTGAAATTTCGATAAAATTACCCCGTTTTATCCCTTTGATTTGCATGGTTATATGTCCCTCTTAACGAACTTTTACCTATTGTAGCATTAGGAGCTTCATTGAAATAGACAGGGCTTATGCACTCCGACTAAAGAAACCGGGTTTTTTACCGAATCTGCGGACTGCAACGAAATATTTTCGTAAAAAAACCCGGTTTCTGACCTCCCGACGGACTCAATACGGAGTCGCGGCAATTGTCATCGTCTTTTTCTGCACATCAAACTGCATTTCATCCACGACAAATTGCCGTTTATTTTTCCCATCTCCAACCATAACTGACCTGATACTGTCCAACTTGTCAAGAGAAAGAACAGACTCTAGCTTCACATCCGCTTGACCTTTATTCGGATCTAGCAAGCGAAAAGCGTTTATAGGAATACCCCGCCAAATCTCTGGACGACCTTTCGCTGGAGTGCCATCGCCCCGCACAACTGGCCCCCCATTACTACTACGATAAACCACCGCACTTTTGGAAAACACGATTTTATCAATTTGACTCAAAGGGATCGATCGCTTTTCTTGTCCTAGCTGTATCAATACTTTTTGCGTTTTCTCATCAATCTGCACAACTTGACCGTCTCTTTTTCCGCCCCCTTTCATCACAATTTCCGCTTGCGTCGGCAACGCTAGGGGTATCGACCCGCTAGCGTTAGCCCGTGCTTGTACGGATGGCAAATTCTGTTTCTGGACTTCCTGAGTGGCCGCATTAACTTGTGCTGCCATACCCGCCGTTACTGTAAAAAGTGCTACAATTAGAAAAGAAAGTGTTTTGCGTTTCATCGTCCCCTAAACCCCCTTCAAGGATAAGCGTTACCCGTGCTACTGTCCTAAAGTTGTACTCCACATCCTTTGAAGGTGATTCCGTGACTGCTTCTCCCCAACCTACTCCCGAATCGAATATTTTAGGCAACTTTGCCAGTGTTGTTGGCTTACTCAGTGCCGCTTTGTTTTTCAGCGGCTGGATTTATCGCTGGTCTTATTTTTCCTGCTTTCAGCTAAATGTAATTACCCTCGATTTACCAGTAGAATCGTTTTTCCTAGTACCGCTTCAGGTGTTTTTAGGTGATGGCTGGACAATTGTCAAAAGTGCGATCGCCCTTCTGCTGACAGCCCTCGCCATTTACCTCAGTTTGTGGCTGGTTAATAGTATAAACAAGACAGTTGCTGCTAAAATTAATGTCACAATTACACGGTGGCTTTCCTATCCTTACGGCAGAAGATTCAGGTGGCTTTACCGCATCCTGAACTCTTGGCAACAATTTAATGTCAATAGATATAACTCAATCAAATTATTGCGATCGCTCGTTGACGAAATTATCATCGTCGGTTGGGTATTGCTAGTGTTGTTTTGGTCAGCATACCACCAAGGTATTGCCGATGCCCGACGCGACGCGGGCGAAACTTCGACTTTACCTGTAGTTACTTTAGTCGCCAAGGAAGATAATATTGCTTTAGGCAGAAAGCTCAATAATGTCTTTGATGACAAACTTACTCTAGAAAAGTATAAATTCATTGGCGATAAAGGTTTATTTGACGACTGGCTAGGCAAGGCAGACACGGATACTTCTAACCCCAAAAAACCTAGAGTTTGGCGGTTGCTTTTGGAGAGAGGGAACTGGATTTATCTGTTTCCGGCTTTAACAAAAGAACAGCAAACAAACCCTAAAGCTCGCCCGCCAGTGATTGCCATTCAACAAAGTCAATCCGGCGATCAATTGTTAATTGTAAGTCCCCAACCTTCTCAACCTTCTAAATAAAGTCGGGGCTGGTTGATTCGATGCCAAAATAGTCTCGATGCTAATCGTTAGACAGTTAAATTAACTTATAGCGTGCGTCAGACATTGATTATTTCGATTTCAACAGGTTTTTATAGTCGGGGGAACCTTACGCTTTTCCTAAGCAACTCCATAGCCAGTATATGGACGCTTGTAAGGTGGATGCAACCCTAAAATAATATCCTCTTTGGGTACTCCCATCTCGACTAATTCTTGCCCAAGATCGGCTTCTGTCATATTGCGTTGAATCCAGATTTTACCATCCTTGATATCTAAGTGAATGAAACAGTTATAAATCCGCTTGTATCCCTCCCAACCAACGTCTAAAACTTGGTAATGATCTTGTTCTGTATCGAACACAAGCTGACATTCAACATCCAATTCTGAATTTTGATCTGGTGTGGCATGAGTGGTTAGCAACTGGCGGATAAATTGGCGGTACTGGTCTATTCTTTCCATTTGATGATTACCTCCTGAATCGGTTCGTAGACGATTAACTTCACTTGATACTGTCGGACAGCTTCCTGAGTGAATCGTTCTTGAAAAAAGGATTCAAATATATCGAGAGGAATTGCCAGATATAGAGTTCTGTCTGGTTCTGTCATTTGCAATCCTAAGCGGTAGTTCAAAAACTGTCCTAACGCTGAATGAAAGTCTGTCACCGCTGATGGATTCAAAAAACTTTTGATTTCAACAGCAATCTTTTGTCCAGCCTTTTCAGCGGCAAAGACTTTCTCTGCTGCTAAATCGACCTCAAACTTCACCTGATCTATCTTGAGGATCAGCGGATCTGCCGTAATTACCCACTTCTCCTTCAAGAGAGCTTGTTTAACAGCATCATGGAATCGGTCTTTGGCAGCCATCGCTTTTTTACAGTATCTAGGTACTATGATAGCAGCGAGCATTCTTCAATATCCCGCTTAAATATTCTCTTCACTCTTCAGTCCCACTCTGCTGGGACGAGAGTTTGTGTAGTTTGACTTCTTACTCGCATTCCAGGGGCGCTTCGCCACATACGAGTAAGAGGTCAAAAGCGATTTCAATTGCTGAGGGACTACAATTGTCACCGTCATTTGTGTTTATTTGTTAGGTGCGATCGCACACAACTTCAAACACACCCCCTGGAATAAACCGACACAAAGCCCTCCGCCGATCGTCCGCATCTTGGCGATTGACAAAACGCGCAATTGTATAGTGCTCAGCATTCGGTAAAATTCGGACGATCGCCCAAGAAGTGCGATCGCCCTGGTTTGACTTTTCAGGTGTTTTCCCTCGCGAATTTGAGTTGAGTTCGATCGCGGGGCGATCGGCGATCGTCGGAGAATTTGCTTTTCTGAGAGTGTTGAGGTAGCGGGCGATCGTACTTCCTTTGAGATTCGCCCCGACGCGCAGAATCAGAAACACCGCAAAGCTTTCGATCTCTGGCCCAGTCATGCGCGCGCGATCGGCCTCAAAATCCTCATCAGAGTAGCTGCGGATACCCGACAGCAGTTGCGTGATGCCAAAGTCATCTAAAGCTTGTTGATAGCCGCGAGTATATTCGCTGCCGTCGCTTCCAGGCTGTACCATAGAAATTGTCTCCTTGCTTATTTAGGGGCCATCAGCCAGCGAAGAACTTTCCTAGGGCTCGCGCTGGCTTTTGACTTGTTCAGCTTATAGCATGAATATAGCATACATATATGCTTTAAATGAGCCATATTCGACAGGATGGTCTAGATACAGCACAATGACGATCGGCTTAAACTAAAAAATAATGAATCTTTTATGACCAAACGCTTAGCGACCTATTTAGCCGATGGAATCTATGACATCCTTGAAGAGTGGGCAAGTCAAGAACGCCGTTCAGTCAGCAGCTTATCAGCATTCATTTTGGAGCAAGCAGCCAGAGAACGCCAAAAGGAAATGAAACAACAGCCCCAGCCATCGGATGACAAGCAGGAGAAGAGTTGAGTGGACGCATCAAAGCCCAAGAAACCGGGTTTTTTGCAGTTTTTGCCGGCTGTAACGAAGTATTTGGCAAAAAAACCCGGTTTCTGACCATCCGTGCGTCCAGAACTATATGAAATTTATCGGCATAGACTTAGGTTGGAGTTCAGCAGCAAGCGGTTTGTGCTGTTTAAATTGGCACAATAACCAGTTAGAATTTATAGAGTCCGATCGCCCCCACTGACAAGACTAAAGCATTTCGACATACAGCCAGAGGTTTGAAACATACATTTTCGCCCCTCTGCCTACCCCCTACATCTCTCGCCCCAAAAATTACATCACCCGTTTCCTGCTGGTATACGGACAGTGAAAATAGACCCTTTCCCCTCTTGGCTTTCTACCAAAATTTCCCCACCCATTATCTGACAGTAGTAGCGGCTAAGTGTCAGCCCTAACCCGGCGCCGTCGTAAGGTCGCGCTGCTGAAGAGTCAGCTTGCACAAAAGCTTCAAACAATTTGTGCTGTTGTTCTTCCGACATTCCAATTCCGGTATCTTTAACCGATAAACAAATCCAATCGGTGTCTTGAACATTCAGCAGGGGACAAGCAATTGCCCCAGAAGAAATTTCATCGGCAGCCATTGAATCGTCAATCGCCTCACGCCCTGCTGCATTCAATTTTCCACTTCCTGCAATGCGCTTCACAGTCACTTTCACCCTACCGTTTTTGGTGAACTTCGCAGCATTACTAAGCAGATGTATCAAAACCTGTCGCACTTTTTTGAAATCTGCGTGCATTATGCCCACAGTTCGATCGCACTCAATCTCCAAAACATTGCCATTTTTCTCTACCAACGGTTTCGCGGCACTCGCAACATTGTCAATCAGGGATTCGATGTCAAACTCCTGGATTTCGAGTTTCATACCCCCCGCTTCAAATTTTGACAAATCAAGGATATCGTTAATCAAAGATAGCAGATGCGCGCCTGCTTTTTCAATCTTCTGCAAATCGGGTACAAACTCATCAAATCCCGCATCTTGGGCATCTTCTGAAAGTAGTTGACTGTAGCCGATAATCGCATTTAAAGGCGTCCGCAATTCGTGGCTCATAGTTGCTAAAAACTGGCTTTTAGCAGTGTTAGCGGCGACGGCGACTTCCTTAGCTTGTTCTAATTCTTTTGTATGTCCCGAAACCCGCTCGATTAGGTGATTGAGAGAGGCAGCCAGAGAGCCAATTTCGCCTTGTCCGGTGACGGGTGCTCGCAAGTCAAAATTAGACTCAGCGGCTACTTGTTGGGCCACCTGAGTGACGCTGATAACAGGTTGGGCGATCGCCCGACTCGTCCGGTAAGCCACCATTCCCGCCACCACTACCGACAGCAGCATACTAATAATAATTATGGCTTTTTCCATGCCTTGGGCGTCTTCCATCACTTCACCACCTTGGCCCTCTTGCTGCTGGGCAATATCCAGGATTTTGTTCAATTCCTCAAGGCTGCTGTTGAGCTGTTTTACACCTTCTCCGCTTTCGATTGCGAGCAATTTTCTGGCCGACTCTATCTCCCCAGGCGACAGTTGCGATTGCTGGATTTCCTGCAAAGTTGACTTGAGACTATCGGCGTATGCTTCTAAATTTTTCGTGCAATTTTGCACTAAAAACTTGAGAACTTCCGGCTTTGCTGCCAGCCAAGCGGGTTGGCTGTCGGCAAAGTTTTCTATACGCAACCGCAGATTTTTTGCCTGAACAATACTCTTAAGCAACTGCGCTTCTTGCTGTTTTAGCTTGACCGGATTATCTACAAAAGAATCTAGCTGTGAACCCTGCAATTGGGCCGTCAGGGTTGCCTCTTTAAAATTGCCGATCAATTGCGCTTGTAGGTGAGCATCATTGAATTGCTTTAATCCTTGTCCTTGGTAGTAATCGGCAATCACCAGTCCGCTCAGCGAACCCAAAAATCCGATTCCTATTGCCAGCAAATACCCGTAGCCAATTTTTTGATGGATAGGCAAACCGCCAATTTTAGATGGCAAACTTTCGCGGACTTTTAAGGATAATTTTTCTACAAAACTAGGGTTATATTTTTGGTGATTCACGGTTGCTCCAGAAGCCACTTCTTCGGAGATACAAACTGGCATCTGTTTACCTGAATTTGTAGATTTTGGGTTAACTTTTCGCGTTCCCACGTTTTTTTTCGGCTGGTTAAATGGTTCTAATTCTCGATTCAATTCCCCCTGTTCTTCCCAAACGGCAACCGAGAAACTTGCTTCGTGTCCTGTTTTTTTTAGCAAGTTAATTTTTGACATATGCAACCCCTGTATTCTGTTAAAATCTATCACTATCTTAAGTTCTCCAAACGGAAAAGCTTGTCTATTTGACGGTAGACATCTGCGAAAAAGCATCTGAAACTCTGGTCGAGTCAGAGGAGAAACTTAAATTCGGTTGATGTCTAAGAGATAATTAGGCTGTTGAGGACTGTTGCCAAATTACTTTTTCGACTCGTAAAAGTCTGCAGCAGGCAAAAGAAATAAAAATTTATCCCCGCAGTGAATTATCCCCGCGTGGAATGTTACAGGCAGAAAATTCTCTCTGACCTGTTTTGCCTGTGAGTAGCCCAAAGCTGATATTGTCTGTTGACAATGCACCCGATTCCTTCGCTTTGGACTTTGGCTACCAGCAATGCGACGATTGCTTGACGGTTTTTGTTGAGCATCCGACAACTTATTATCACAGAATGTCACAAATGCAGCAGCCGATCGAACTTTTGCACCCTGGCGATCGACTTTTGGCATCGTTGCCCCGCAAAGACAAGTCTGAGGTGAAGTGTCGTTAATTGAGTATAACTGTAGGGCTTGCGAAAAGAAACCCGGTTTCCGCGAGTCAATCGATTTTAGATTTTAGATTTTAGATTTTAGATTTTAGATTTTAGAATTGACCCCACGGATAAATACGTTCGGCAAGTTTTATCGGATACAGGTTTTTTATTTCTGGACGGATGAATCACGTGGCGGGTATCCTGGATGCTTTATGTCAATTTTTGGCAATTGCGAGTTCTGCAGTTACGGTAGTCAATTCGATCGCCAGTCCTAGCTTACCGTCTCTACCCAAAGCTTCATCGGCCAAGTGTACCATCCAGCGATTCGGCTTGGCTTGGGGTCTGGCAGCGAGCACCAACGCCCAAGCTTCCCGTTCTTTGCCACGACCCAACAGCGCAGCACAAACAGTCAAAGCTGTGGCCGTTGAACGGCTGATCCCACTTTGGCAGCAGATGAGCAAACTGCCTCCCTGCGACGATATTTTAAGGGCGAAATCAATAATTTTCAGTATATCCTCAAGGGTAGGCAAAATTTGATCGGGGTCGTCAACGGGGGTGTCGAGGTCGTTAAACTCCAGGCACATTCGGTTCGGGATTTGATGAAAATTTTTGGGTTCGGGCACACCCGGACTGCCGATCGAGATCAGGTATTTAATCTCGCGCCCCGCAGCGCGATCGACAATGTATTCACTGGCTTCTACTTGCGAAGCAATCAGGATTTTCGGCAGTTTTTCACCCGATAAATCTGGGGAAACAGAGGGATCAAAATCAACTGTTTCTGCCTCAATCCTGACATCCGCCAAGTATTGGGCAGCCAGCGCACGAACGTCAGCAAATTCGCGATTTAAAGCTGTTTCCAGAGCCAAAATAGCAGCCGTTGAGCCAATTTGACCGAGGGATTTAACAGCCTTTTGGCGCACTCCAGAAGCTTCGTCCCCCAGCAGCCGTACCAAACCTGCCACAGCTTCCTCTGTCCCAATTTCCCCCAAAGCAGCAGCAACTCTCCACCGCACATAAGATTCGCTGTCGCCAATTGCGCTCGCCAGTCCCGCGACCACCATTTTTGGCAATTTCGCATCTCCCTCTGTATTGATGTTCCCAAGGGCAACCGCCGCCCTGCCGCGCACGAAAATATCTCGATCCGAGAGCGACCCGATTATGGCCACCATAGCCACCTCGCTGCTGATTTCTCCCAAGGCAGAAACTGCACTGCCGCGCACGTCTGAGTCGTCATGGTTGAGGGCTTGCACCAACCCCGCCACAGCCGTTTCCGTGCCAATTTGTCCCAAGGCCTCGGCGGCCCTCAAAGAAACTGCATAGGAGTCGGGATCATCGTGAAGCAATTCCACTAAGCCGGGTACTGCCTCAGAATCGCCGATTTTCCCCAAAGCCGCCGCCGCCCTAGCGCGGACGATGTGATTTTCGTCTCTGAGGGCATTCAGCAGCCCGGGAACTACCTCAGAGACGCCGATTTTCCCGCAGTTGACGGCTGCCCGCCAGCGCACCTCGGAGTCTTGGTGTTTGAGGGCTTTCAGCAGCGCGGGGACGGCTATTTTCGGGTTAATTTTGCCCAAGGCCCAAACAGCCCAGGCGCGCACCCTGGAATCTGGGTGTTTGACGGCTTTGAGCAGTGCTACGGCGGCTGGTTTAGAGTCAATTTCTCCTAAAGCCCAAGCCGCCCAAGCTTGGATTTGGGAATCTTTGGATTCGAGCGATCGGGCTAATTCAATTACTGCTGCTTCGGAGCCGATTTTGGCGATCGCCCGAATCCCCTCCAGGCGCACTGCACTTTCTTTGTGGTTCAATGCGGCCACCAACATCGGAATTGCCATATCGGAACTTGTGAGGGCCAGCAGTTGAATTTTGAGCAGCGGCGAAGTGGGGATTTTGTCGATTAATTTTATGGTGGCTATTTGAAATTCTGGCTTTACCGTTCCTGCTAGCTTTGAGCCGAGTTTTAAATTTACTTTTAGAGCTAATTTTACTGCCCGCAAAGCCAGACTTTGCTGTTCTACTTGCGGCAATATAGTTGCCAAGGTGTGCATCCCTTGTTTTTGTTTCAAATATTTTTGATGGAATTGAGCATCGCTGAGTTCGGGTAGCTGTTGGATGAGGCTTGCTGCTGATGTCACTGATTTATCCTAATATTGTGGCGAGCGGTTGAGATTGCTCTTTTAAACTGTCTTTAAAAAATATGCCGTCTACAAAACGCTACTTCTAAAAAAAAGCTTGCACCCACTTCTAAAATATGTCTTATTCCACTATTTTTGCAACTCCCCAATTATTAATTATCGGGTTTGTTTGGGCGCGAGGCTTGACAATTAGTAGCGCTTGCTGCTTGGCATCGCTGTGCTATTAACGGGCATAGCTCTGCTATATCATTTTATACTCACATCTTGAACCATTGTCAGCAACAGGCAAGATGCCTGTTCCACAAAGAGTGAATTTTCTTGTGGAACAGGCATCTTGCCTGTTCATAAAAGCTTACTGAGAATGGTGCCACATCCTAAGTTTATACCAACTTGGCTGGAAATAGCGATCGGCGCGGTTGACAATCAAGCATCCAGGATACAAGCCCCCGGATTCATCCGTGGGGTCAATACTTCAATTCTAAAATCTAAAATCTAAAATCTAAAATCTAAAATCTAAAATCGGTTGAACCCAGCCAACCGCCAACTGCTTGATTCCGGGACAATCTCTCAACGAGCATAGGGCCCTTTTTTCAAAACCTTAGCCAAAGCGTTATCGTTATCTCGCAAACCTTCGTAAAAAAACATCACTTCTCCTTGAATGCCACAAGACCGATTGTAAGCAATTACTTGCAACAACAGTTCAGGAGTTATGCTATATTTGCTGCCTCGATTCGTCAACAAAATACCGGGTGACACGCACTTTACTTGCTGCCCGCTAAGCTGTCCACCCATCATTTTATCGACCAATTGTTTGTAAGCATTAAAATCGCGGCGATAAAACTGGGGGTGAAGCATATCCACCAAATTTTTGTCAACCCAAGCTTTAGAATCTTGCAAATATTCCACCAGTCCCCAGTCATAAGGACTCGGCGACATCGATAGCAATAAATCAGGATTAATAGCTTTCACTTCTCGGTGCAAACGAGCCACAAACTCAGTAATAATATTAGCACGCCACTGCACCCAATGTTGCTCTTTACAATCCGACGGTGCTCCTATACCGCACTCTTCTCGATAGCGTTTAACCGTTTTTTCGTCGTAACCGCCTTCTACCGGAAACGCAATGCGATCGTCTCCTTGAACGCCGTTTACTGGATAATTCTTAGCAACTTCCAGCATCAACCCCAGCACAAAGTCTTGGACTTCCGGGTCAAGAGAATTCATCCAGTCAAAGTTATTTTTCTTAAGTAAATTGCCGCTGGCATCACGGGCCGTCCACTCAGGTTTTTTCGCCAGCAAATGACCGCCGTTGAGATTGTAAGAACTCACAAAGCCGTATTCAAACCAAGGAATCACTTTTAAACCAACTCTCTTTGCCTCAACACATATTTCTGCTAAGGGGTCGCGACCTTGATAGCGCGAGTCAATTTCCACCCCAAAGTTTTCTCGCATAATTTGAGAAGGATAAGCGGTAAAACCCCCGTTCCAAACTACAGGAAAAACTGTATTAAATCCTGTATGGGCGAGAAAGTCCATTGCCTCAGCAATTCGCTGTTTTGAAGTGAGAACTTTGCAGTCAGTGCTGGGTATCCAAACGCCGCGAATCCCACCAGGATTGTCAGCCGCTAACGAACTTGGCAGCCCTGATGGATTTGGTGCAAAAAATCCAGTCGCCAACCGCTGTTGGAACGAAGAGACCAAACTGCGAATTGCAGATTGGAAAGGTGTGAAAAATCGCATTTATTTATTCTTTTTTTGTTGTAAGCTGTGGAGCATTTAAATCAGTAACGAGGCTAGTAGGGTGCGTCAGCTAGAACCCTTACGCTGAAACGGAAAACCTTAGATGCTGACGCACCTTACGCAAGTCCTTTAAATGCCGAACAGCTTAAGGTGCGGAGTACGCACGCTACGTTATTAATTTGTAGCACCCGATATTATTTATGGATAAGGTGCGCCGAAGAACACCCGATATTATTTATGAATAAGGTGCGGAGTACGCACCCTATATTGATTGGTAGCACTCGATATTATTTATGGATAAGGGGCGCCGTACACGCCCCAAAATTGTACTATCCAGCTACTCCCGACAACTTCTGGCTCAAAGCTTCTTTCAAAAGTTCCGCCTTATCAGTTGCCTCCCAAGGCAAGTCTAAATCAGTGCGTCCGAAGTGACCGTAAGCCGCCACATCTTGATAGAAACGGCCGCCTCTTTCAGCCGGCAAATTCTGCAAGTTAAATGCCTGAATGATGCCCGCAGGACGCAGTTCAAAATGCTGCTTCACAACTTCTAAAAGGCGATCGTCATCAACTTTTCCAGTGCCAAAAGTTTCGATCATCATGCTAACAGGGCGCGCAACCCCGATCGCATAACTCAACTGCACTTCGCACTTTTGGGCCAAACCAGCCGCTACGATATTTTTAGCAACGTAGCGACAAGCATAAGCCGCGCTGCGGTCTACCTTGGTGGGGTCTTTCCCAGAAAAAGCGCCGCCGCCGTGGCGGGAATAGCCGCCGTAGGTATCCACAATAATTTTGCGGCCCGTCAAACCCGAATCTCCTTGAGGCCCGCCGACGACAAATTTGCCGGTGGGGTTGACAAGGAAGCGAGTTTCTGCATCCGGCTGCACGCTAATATCGGCAAACACAGGTTGGACGACTGCAGTCCAAAGGTCTTCTTTGATCTTGGCTTGAACTGCGGCCGTTTCTGTGATGTCGCCGATCGTTTCGGTGTGCTGGGTAGAAATTAAAATCGTATCTATGCCAACAGGTTTGCCGTCCTCGTAAATCACCGTAACTTGGCTTTTGCCGTCGGGACGCAGGTAAGATAACTGACCGGTTTTGCGGACTGCGGCCAGTTGACGGCAAATCCGGTGCGCTAAACTGATCGGCAGAGGCATCAATTCCGGCGTTTCGTTGCAAGCAAAGCCGAACATCAAGCCTTGGTCGCCAGCGCCGATGGCGTCTAATTCCTCTTCACTCGATTGTTCCCGGCTTTCGTGGGCTGTGTTCACCCCTTGAGCAATATCGGGAGACTGAGAATCAAGAGCCACCAACACTGAGCAACTATTGGCCGAAAAGCCGTTGTCAGCGTGGATGTAGCCAATATCGGCTATTTTTTTCCGGGCTAATTCTATGTAATTTACCTGAGCTTTAGTGGTAATTTCGCCCGTCAGCAGCATTAAGCCGGTGTTGACGACAACTTCGGCTGCGACGCGGCTTTTGGGGTCTTCAGTCAGTAAGGCGTCTAAAATCGTATCTGAAATTTGATCGCAGATTTTATCGGGATGGCCTTCAGTGACCGATTCAGAGGTAAACAGGTAGCGGCGTGACAATGATTATTTCTCCTTAGATAGGGGCTCTTCCTGCGCGACCCCGACGACCGATGAGTTATTTTTCCGATAAAGGCCAAGAACGATCGCGTCTGGGCTACCGTCGAATTTTTGTCGATCTGCAGAGCCGTGTTGAAGCAGGGTTTGAGATTGGGTAAAGTGACACTACTATAGCAAAGTGAGTTCCGGGAAGTCCCTAAAAACTTAGATTTTGTAGGATTGTAGATCGATCTCGGACACCGCTCCTCTACCCCGTAACCTGACAAAGGTAAGATACAGTCAGGGTATCGCCTTGTGCAAGAACTATGGCAGGACTCCAAAAATCACCAAACTTGATGATCCAAACAGTTGCCGACCTAGAATTTCCCGGCGGCCCCATACCGCTTGACTCTCGATTTTATATTGAGCGCTCAGGGGCCGAAGCCCTCGCCTGTGCAGAAATTAGCAAACCCGGAGGCCTTGTTCGCATTAAAGCTCCCAAAAAAATGGGCAAAAGTTCGCTGATGCTGCGGATAATTCACGCGGCAGTCGATCGTGGATACCGCACAGTAACTGTAGACTTTAAGCAAGCCGACGCAGCGGTTTTTGCTAGTTTAGATAAATTTTTGCGCTGGTTTTGTGTCAATGTCGCTCGGCAACTCAAACTCGAACCAAATATTGATGAATTCTGGGATGAAGATATGGGCAGCAAAGTAAGCTGCACTATTTACTTTGACAACTATTTGCTCAAACAAATTGACAGTCCCATTGTCTTGGTTATCAACGAAATAAATCGCGTATTTGAACGCACCAACATTGCTCAAGATTTTCTTTCGATGCTCCGTTTTTGGTACGAACAAGCTCGCGCTAGCAAAACTTGGCAAAAACTCCGCACCGTTGTCATTCATTCGAGAGAAAATTATATTGCTTTGAATGTTAATCAATCTCCATTTAATGTAGGAATGCCGATTAAACTATCAGAATTTACTGCTGAACAAGTTCAAGATTTGGCGTGCAGACACGGACTGAACTGGAGCAATAGCGATCCGATAGAGCAATTAATGAACATGGTAGGCGGGCATCCTTATCTAGTACATTTAGCGCTGTATCACCTGGCAATTTTGCAACAAAATCGCCAGTCGGGCGATCGGGATGAGCCTGGGGAGGAACTGGGGCGAGCCGAGTTGGCAGAACTGTTAACAGCAGCTCCTACTCACAGCGGAATTTATAGCGACTACTTGCAAAATCAGTCGATCGCCATTCAACAGCAGCCCGAACTCGCCTCCGCATTCCAACAAGTTGTCGATGCTAAAAATAGCATTTACCTCGAACCTTTGATGGCTTATCAGTTAGACAGCATGGGACTTGTCAAATTAGAGGGAAATAACTGTAGTTTGTCTTGCGAATTATATCGCCTGTATTTTCAAGGGCAAAATTTGTGCGAGGAGAAGTTGTCGGTGGTTGGTTTTGAGGAGTTGCTGCAGGAAAATCAAAGGCTGCAAACTTTGGTGAATGTGGACGAACTTACTCAAATTGGTAACAGACGGCATTTTGATAGTTGCTTGCGAGCGGAATGGAAACAGATGGCTCGTGAGGGGTGTCCGATATCTTTGATTTTGTGCGACCTGGATTATTTCAAAATATATAACGATACCTACGGACATCAAGCAGGAGATGAGTGTTTGCGAGCGGTAGCTCAGACAATTCGCCGATCGCTCCAGCGTCCTGCTGATGTAGCTGCTCGCTACGGGGGCGAGGAATTTGCTGTGATTTTACCGGAAACTGATGCGTCGGCTGCTCTGGTTGTTGCCGAACAAATTAGAGCGAAAGTGAAAGCTTTGAATATTGTTTTTAACCCGGAGACTGTTGACGGTCTACCTAATTCTGTGGTAACGATTAGTTTGGGAATTGCCAGCGTTGTTCCGGGGCCGGAAAATGATGCGACAACGCTGCTACTGGCGGCTGATGAGGCTCTTTATGACTCGAAAAGGCACGGGCGCGATCGGCTCACTATGAGTACGCTTTTAAATTTTCGATTTGCTGCTGTTAATTAGCTAATTCCGGGGAAATATAATTCGTTTCTACACATACAAAGTCCGCCCGCGCGGACTCTGAAAAAAATGATAGTTAAGAACTGGATTTGATGTTAATAGCGGGGGACGGTTCGATCGACCACCATTGAGTAAGCATCGATACCACCAACGATATTTTTAACGTTAGTAAATCCTTGAGTGGCTAACCAGTGGCACATTTGAGCCGATCGCACTCCGTGATGGCACAGAACGAGGGTTTCTGTGTCGCGATCGAGTCTAGCGTCAATTTCACCAGACCATTCGGCAAACTCGCTCAACGGAAAAGCTACAAATCCCGGCAGCGCCGCGAGTTCAATTTCGTAAGGTTCCCGCACATCTACAAGCTGCAATTTCTCAGCATTGGTTTCTGCTAATTGGCGAGCTAATTCTTCGACTGTAATTTGAGCAAAAATTTCTGACATTTGATTAAAAAAAAGTAGTCATTAGTCATATCATGTCCGGTCGAGCGACCGCGATTTTTGTAGGGGCGGGTTCACCAACAATACCTGCCAATAATGGACAATCTCAAAAACCCGCCCCGACCAGGATATTATTGTTAATCGATCGGACATCAGTCATCAGTCAACAGTCATCAGTCAACAGTCAACAGTCAACTGTTAACAGTAATTAATTGAGAGGCGCAGGCGGTGAAATTAGCTCCACAGGAGGGGTAGGTGCAGGGCGCCCGTCCAACTGGCTCACGCTGCCCCTCGGATCGAGACAAGTTGCGATTAAGCTGTCAGTGGGAAAGTCGAGCCTGCCGCTCAAACCGACTACGCATTCAGCAAACTCTTGTGGCAATAAACTGCGGCGGCATCCATCGAGCACTAGCAGGGGATCTGCCGGTTGAGTTCGAGTTTTGCCGTTAATATTCACTACGCAAGTAGCCAATTCTTGGGGACGCCTCACCCGCCGACAGCTAGAGAGCGCTTCGACACCCGAAATATTGGTTTTGCGGTTGATTTGGAGGGCACATTTAGATATGTCACGGGGGTGGAGGGCGTCAGCACAAGCGGCGGCGGCGGCCTCTGCCCCCACTCCGGCTTCGATTAGTTCCAGGGCGCAGACGCGATAGGGATTCCTAGAGCGAGGGATTCTAATAGTAATGGCTGATGCTGGTGAGATTGGCAGTGCTGCTGCCAACAAACCTAGTGCTGCTAGCTGCGTGCCGAGAGCCAATATCCAGCGCGCGGTAGGCTTTGAGCCTGTCGGTGCTGGCTTTGGGGAAGAAGTGCGGGAAAAATTGCGGTTGTGCATGGCAGATCGAGTAGTGAGTTTTTTTGGCTGATTGGGGCGATCGATCGGCTTTTCCTTCAGAATTTACCGCACATTATGGATCGCGCTGCGGTCGATCGTTTTTTTATCGATCTTTATTTTAATTTTGACCGTTACCAACATATAATATAGAGTCTGCATAAATATTGCATACAGATATTAGAGAGGAAAATAAATGTCTCGATATCGAGGCCCCCGATTGAGAATCGTCCGTCGCCTGAAAGAGTTGCCGGGTCTAACCCGCAAAACCCCCAGACGAGATTATCCGCCTGGACAGCACGGTCAAAACCGCAAAAAGCTCTCTGAGTATGCGGTTCGCTTGCAAGAAAAGCAAAAACTCCGTTTCAATTACGGTGTGACGGAACGCCAACTGCTCCGTTACGTCCGCAAAGCCCGCCGTGTCACGGGCTCCACAGGTCAAGTGTTACTGCAATTTTTGGAAATGCGCTTGGACAATACTGTGTTTCGGATGGGAATGGCTCCAACCATTCCGTCCGCTAGACAATTGGTAAATCACGGTCACATAACTGTCAATGACCGTGAAGTCAATATCGCCAGCTATCAGTGCAAGCCTGGTGATGTGGTTGCTGTGAAAAATAGAGAGCGCTCGCGCACAATGGTAGAAGCTAATCTCAAAGACCCAGGCTTGGCTCACTTGCCAAATCACTTGGAATTTGATAAGCAAAAACTAATTGGCAAAGTTAACGGCGTTATCGAACGCGAGTGGATAGCTCTACAGATTAACGAACTGCTAGTCGTGGAATACTACTCACGGCAAGCTTAAGTTATTAGTCATCAGTCGTTGGTCATTAGTCATCAGTTGGTTGCTAGCAGAATAATTAATAATTGGGTAGGAACCCAGTTATTGATTAATTGCTACTGAATAATGAGGACTAAGGACTGAGGACTAAGAATTAAAAATTTTCAACACTCCCACCCCCTAAAAAGGGATGGGATTTTTTGAAGGTTTCGCTTGTTAAGTTCTTTGAGTTGCCATTTGCTCAGACGACACCTGGCTGATGGCATTAAATGATGTCCCCACCTCAAATTATTTCCTTAAAATGTTTCTTCTCCGGTTGGTTCTTGGTGGACAAGACCTCGCTTTTGAAGGCGATAATTCGCTACAACCGGGTAAACAACACCGCGTATCCGATTGATCGCACCTACTGGACGATGAACTGCTAAGCCGTTCCAAGGAGAATATCTAAGGTTTTCGTTGAAATCAGATTGTTTTTCATAATCAATAATCTGATGCTTGACGGTGAGACGACCTACAATCATTTTTGGAGTTGGTTTGCGTCAATTCGTTTGCGGTTTATTGGGGATTTTCAGGAGTTGGCGAGCCTGGATTTATAAACATTAGGAAGCCTCGAAAAATATCAGTATAGCTGATTATTCCATCGAAGGTAAATTTACCACTATCAGAGTCTTTTGTGCAAACTACAAGAGCAGTAGGTCTATCCTTAGAATTATCTGGAACAAATGTTTCAATCACTTCAGAGGTACGATCTCCAGGACTTACGCTGTTTCTCTCATTCACCGGAAGCATAATATATTTTAACGGCAATTTTGAGTATTGAGTCAAAGTTATATCGTGTAAAAAAGTATTAACAATTACATCATCAACTATTCCTGTCACAAATCTACCATCTGCTGTTGTGATAGGAATATGAGTAAAGGAATTTTCCTTCAAAATTCTTCGGGCACGCAACAAATTGTCATCCTCAGTTAATACAGTAAGATCCTCTCTTTTCTTAAATAGGCTATTTTGACCTATAGTTGCCCTTAAGAACTGTGTATGACTTGTTGGATCGTTGATTTTACGCAATACATCGGTGTAGGATATTGTTCCTACGATAAGCTTATTATCTCCATATACACATAGAGTCCGATATCGTCGAGTAAAATTTTCTCCTTCGGGTTTTACAGGATTCATTAAATCCTTAAAAACATCTTTAACTTTACTATTTTTGAGAGAAAGAGTCTTGACAGGTATCGTCATAAGTTTTGCAAAATCCTCAATTTCATTAAGACATTTTGCACTAATTTCTTGATTGAATTTTCGCAGTTGTAATTTTTGTTGAGGTGTCAGAGGGAATTCTGGCGGATATAGTTCGTTGGGAGGAGTTAAAATTTTCACTAGGTCTGTCTTGCTAATGACAGTTTTTAACTCCCCTTTTGGTTCATCACTTTTAGGATCAATAGGCTCAATAATTGGGACGTGCCTGATTTTAAATTCATCCATCATAGCGTCTAAATAGTCCACTGTGTCAGTTGGCTGTAACCACCATAAGGGTCTATTCTGTTGGAGTGCAGGGAACTCCTGATCGATACGTGCTTCCATATTATTAATAGACATGATTAAAATCCTCCTTTATTGTTTAATTTTGACGGTAAACTTGTACGCGGAATTGTAAAATATCAATAGGTGTTACTACCATTTTTGGGTAAATATTGCCTAGCAATTGTTCAACAATAACTACTTCCTTAAATTCCAAATTTAAGTAAGCATTAATACACTCTTGCAAGGTTTTACTTTTCTCAACCAAACATAATTTAGTTACAGGTTTCATTATTTCCGATAAAGATATACCCATTAAACTAAAATACATGGGATGAGTCAGTGTTGTCACCTGCTTTTTATCAACCATTCCTAGCAAATTGCCATCGCGATCGCAGATAGTTATATGCTCTATCGGCAAATATTTCATCGCAAATCGGGCTTGAGCTAGGGTATCTGATGGTAGTAGAGTATATGGTTGTTCCATACCACTCGCTTCCGGTAACGCTAAAAAGCGTTCGGCTTTCAATTGACAAAATTTTTGATTAGATTTAATGTGACTTAAGATGCTTTCGGGAGAAGCTACGCCATAAACTGTTTCGTCCTCATTGATAATAGGTAAAACTCTGATTGCTGAAGTTGATTTATAGGATTCCACTAATTTATCGATCGCATAAATGAGCCTCTGATTTTTAGAAGTATAAGGCTGGATTTTTTCTAGTTTAAATACCTCTTTTATCTGCTTTTTTAAACTATTAACCACTTCCTCATTTAACTGTTTGCGAAGTTTAGGGGGTTTAATTCTAAACTTAACAGGTACATCTAAAGCTGGCGGTGGTAATGATCGTAAAATTGATAAGTCAGTTAGGATACCCGCAAATTTTTTATCCTCATCTACAATAACAATTTCACTCGCATTTTGCAGAGTAACTAAAGCTAATGCTTCTGCTACTGTATCTGTATCTTTTAAGATACAAAAATCATTGGTTATGACCTTCGTATCTTCTATACTTCCATCGCTATTTTCCATGATTTTTCAACGATTACATATAAGTTACAGATTGAGATAATTTTTGAATCGCTTTCCAGTCATCACTATTTGTGATTTTACCATCATTATAGTAGGTAACTATAAAGTCTATTAAATTTCGATTTTCTAAGAATTGTGCAAATATTGGATGTTTGTTCGTAGACTTGATTAAATTATCTATGCCAATATCTATGCTATCATCTGTTCCACATTCCTTTTGCCAAGCACTGTATATTTGATCCATAAGTTGATGATTGTTAGCTAAACGATCGTAAAAATCAGGAAAATTTAACTGAAGTAAAATTATTTTGCAAAATTTATACTTGTCATCAGTATTCCAGTCTATTTTTTTATTTTCAAGTATGCTTCGATGATCGTCGGTTAATCGGGGTTGTGCGAGCTTATCAGCAATCGTCGAGTTGTGTTTTTTTACAATCTCTTGAATCATATAAAAAGCCGTAATAAATTGTTGCATTTTACGGATATTTGAATTAGTCGCTTTAGAAATCATCCCCCATATTTTTTCATCATTACTATACTGAGCAGTTAAAGAACCTTGAAGCAGTCTATCTTTAACTTCATCTCGATTTTTATCAGATAGAAAAAAGTTAAGATTGATTATTTTTTCTATATATTCCCTACCAGTAATACCAAGCTCTTTAGGGTATCTTTGTCCCACCGCTTGCTCAATAATTCTTTTATCAAGTCCAATGACAAAGATACAGTTAGACTGATCTAAATGCAATTTCAAGCATTCTAGGACAGATAAAGCATTTTCTGGTAAGCAACGATCCAAATCATCAATAAATATCATCAATCTACCATCGTTACCCACATAACTTTGCACTGCATTTTTAAAGACATTTTCAAAGTTGTTGATAAATTGATAAGGATTAATGAGGTGAGGTTTTCCATCGGGATTAGCCCACATTTCTAATTCTTTAGCTATGTCTTGTGTATTAACAAGACCTGCTGTTTGAACATTAATATATCCTCTGGCTAAAATGCCAGCTAATTTTAAAGCGCAAACTGAATAGGTTAAAGCCGCTTTTGTAATATTCTTGCGCTCTTCTACATTAATACTTGTGTCTTCACATATTTGACTGAGAATAGTCTGGATTATGGCATTTTTAATGTCCTGTTTATCGTCATATTTCCAAGCATTAAACCAAACCGTTTTATATTTTTGGGCAGAACGAGTTCCTAATTGTTCAAAGTCACTTCTCATTCGTGCCATGAGGCTGGTTTTGCCGCTCCCCCAAGAACCAAAAATACCAATGGTAAAAGCACTTTCTTTATGATATTGATTTTGCATCAAAATACGATGTCGTTCTTGTTCCGAAAGTGGTTGTGTAGCCTCGATCGCCATATTACACAGTAATTCTGCGTAAATATCATAATTAAGCTCACTGCTACTTCCTGGGCCACCACGAATGATATTTCTATCAACTTGATTAAAAGACATAACTTGTGTACTCCTTGATTTATCAATTAAAGGACTTACCCAGTACGAAAAACATGGGTTTGAGATGGCGACGCACAGCGAACAATGACAGAATTACGCTAGGTATGCGTAAGTCTTGAATTAGGACTTAGTGGGCTTTTTTACTTCTGACAAAACTTCTTTAATTGCTGATGTAACTGCCTCTTTAGACATAAACCCGTTGATGGTTTCTAGCAACAACCACTCACTATATAAGTTGATTAAAGGTGCAGTTTCTTCCTGAAAAATTTGGATGCGTCGCCGAATAACTTCTGGAGTATCATCTGTACGATTTTCCTTAATGGCCCTCTTTCTCAGTCGCTGAACTAAAACTGAGTCTGGTACATCAAAATTGATAACACAATCACAACTTGGCCGATCTAAATCCCTTAATAATTTGTCTAAAGCTCCTACTTGAGCGACGTTCCGAGGAAATCCGTCTAATATCCAACCTGGTGTTGCTTCTTTTTTAGTTAATTGTTCTTTTACAATATCTAGCACAATGCTATCAGGGACTAATGATCCTTTATCTATATAAGATTGTGCTTTTTGGCCTATCTCAGTTTTGTTTTTTCGCTCCTCGCGCAGTAGTTCGCCGGTTGAAATGTGATGAATCCCGAAGTTCTTGGCTACGATCGCAGCTTGAGTGCCTTTGCCTGCGCCATTCGGGCCTAAAAATATAATTCGCATACTTTTTATGATTCAACTGTTGGATAAGCTAGGATTGTTTTGTTGATAACGAACTTAAAGCTAACAAAGACTACCAAATTACCCTATCATTACATTAGCATTTTCCCAAAGCACTAGAAACGGTCACAAAAAAATATGACCAGAAGCATGAAAGACCAATGTAATATCTACCTTAAAACAAAAAATAATCATCCGCAACTATGGAACATTATCAATTTATGCTACCATTACGTTAGCAATTTCCACCAAGACTAAAAATGGTTACACGAAAACCTACTAGAAAGGATCTATTTGCCGAAGCTGCCCAAACTTGGGACTTGAATCGCATCTATGAACTATTTACCGAAGCTAAACGCCGCATTTTCCCCAACGCCCGCCAAGGGCTCACTGATACAGAAAAATTATATTTGCGTGGTCTTTTGTGCAATTTCAGCCCTAGTGATATTGCGCGTCAATTGTCGAAAAGTGCTAGGGGGGCTGAGGTTTATATGTGCAAAACTCTCTATCAATATTTTAAGGGTATTCCTGAAACTCCTAGTGATGATGTTGGTAATTGGCGCAATGTTCATCAATGGTTGGATAAAGCTGGTTATAAAGTAGATTTATCGGGTGATTCTACTGTCGGTAGGTCTTTACCAAAAGACGCTAAAATACATATAACTGATATTAATTTTTTTTAATGACAATAATAATGCAACAATTTCTATAGATATCAATATTAAGTTATCGTTTCCTTCAGATGTGACAAATCAAGGTGAGGATAAAATAGCAAATGATTAAAGATAAATTTAGGAAAACAACGTGAAACAGGCTACATTTAAAGGGTTTGGGGAACGCCAAAAATGAGAATGATACCAAATCCGGTCTTGTTACCCCCTGTATGATTCGGCGGTTGAAACCGCTACTACAAAAACGAAGTCCGCCTCCGCAGACTAAGAAATAAACGGGGTTTTTAACTCGGATTTGATATGAAACAGCCTTGGAGTAAAAAAGGGGATTTGGTATAACTAATCCGACTTTTCCCCAGACACCAAAATTCCGATCGTGAAATCGTAATTTTTTTAACAATGTGTGGGCTTTTCTGGTTTCTCGATCGGCAAATTTGTGCGAAAATTTCCTAGCCCCGGTTAAATTTGAAACGTCCAAAAGTGGGGACGATCGACCGCAGCGACTGGCTACGAGGTTCTCGCACCAAAACCAAAGGCAGCAAGCCTACCAACCGCACAGCAGCCGAGAGGGCAAACAGTGAACCCAAACTCATGCCCGGAAGTTCGGCAAGAAAGCCGCCGACGGTAGTTCCCAAAGCCCCAGCTACTCCCGCAACCGCTGCGGCGATCGCAAAATAAGTCGAAGGTTGCTCGATCGACGCTATCTCCATTTGAATATTGTTAGTACACAGCCCGATCGCCCCTAAAGTCGTTCCCCCCAGCAAGTGCAGCAGCGGCAGCCACACCCACACCGCAAACGGGTAATTCCCCGTACCCAACCACAGCAAAGGCGTTAGGGCCACCACCAGCCCAACCGCAATTAGCAGGGGGCGATTTCCCCAGCGATCGGCCAACTTACCCCAAAACATCAGCAGCAGTAGATTTGCGCCGGAACTCAAGCTGGTGTAAATCGTTACCAAACTCACATCCAAGCTTAAATCTTTCAGCAGGTAGATATTAAAAAAAGGCGCGCTGAGATTAATAGCAAATGTCCACACACTGAAGTAAAGAATAAACATTAAAAAATTATAATCTTTCAGCACAGAAGGCACAAAATCTGTTATTTTTTTTGCTTTTTTCTCTGTAAGTCGATCGCTCTGTGTATCTTTTTTGTATACCTGGGGATTCACATCAACCATGAAGGATTGACAGCCCAAACTAATCATTCCCGCCAAAACACCCACCAATAAAACAATACCGTAGCCCACAATTGGACCGCCGTCCCAAGTTGACACTCCCAATCCCATCAACGGCACTCCCAGCAAAGTGATGAGGCTGACAGCACTGTTGCGAAAGCCAAAATAGCGTCCCCGCAAGCGCTGAGGAACCACAGCAGCCATCCAACTGAACCAGCTAGAATTGGCAAAAGCTGCCAGCACGCTAGCTGCTACGACTGTTACCAGTGTCCAGTGCAGCAGTTGGTGGGGATCTGCGTGCTGGGAACCCCAAACAATTGCCACCGCCAGTACCAGCCACAGCAGCCGCGAAACGCCGAAGACAAATAGGTTGTACCAGCGGCGGCTGGTTGTCTGATCAGCGATGTAGGCTCCTAATGGTTGCAGGAGATTTACCACCATCGGAATAGCAGAGAATATACCTATTTCCACGCTACTCGCACCGAGTTGCAGCAAGAAGTTGCTCAGCAGCACGCCGGTGGTCGCCGACTCGAAGATAGTGGCAAAAACGCCGTCTAGAGTTGAGGCTTTCAGGGTCGATCGAACGTCTTTTTTGGAAAATTTGATATCTGTTTTTGGAGATAAAACGAGCTGAGATATTTGATTGTCTAGTATTTCAGGAGTCGGAAGAGATAGAGGTTCATTTAACTCTGCAACTGGTTCAAACATAAGTAATAGGATTTTAGTCGTAGATTAAAGAATTGCCCAATCCTGGTGTGGCAAGGGTTTGAGGCTGGCCGATCGTTAAATTATTTTTCACGCGCAGGTGTCAATAAAATTTAATCTTTATGCTCAAAATTTCTGAGCTAGCCTCTTAAGATAAAACCAGCCCAGCCTTCAAGGTGTGAGCTTGAAAGCTAGACTGGCACTTCCGGGTAATGGTTATTAATATAGATGGCAAGCGATCGCTGGGACATCAACCGCTTGGGAGATTTGACACTCCCCAGCCTAAAGGCGTAGGGATTCTTAATTCATCGACTGACCTTTAAGCGCTATGTCCTTTCGGCACTTCTTAAACCTTTCAACCGTACAAAATACCAATTGACGAGTTCAACTCACAGCAACCCCAGAGGGTCTATCTCCAAAAGCGTACTAGGATATTTACCTAGAGTTGGGGTATGCCCTACCCTACTTAACAACACTAAATAGTTTGTTTCTGTGGTTAAAGGAACTGTGTTAAGCCCCTAGCTGTTTAGAGAGTTTTCGCCGCTCTTTGTCCCCCGGTTTACGCCTGAAAGTGTGTCGTTAACTGTTTTTATGCACTCCGGGCGCAGGAGTCTAACCTTGACAACTCTAGTATACTAGAAATTTCCTGACTTTTAGGAAGGGATTTAAGAAATTAAAGCCGTCCTAGAAGGACAGGGTTTTAGACCCAATTTCCTTGATAAATTTGCCAGTTGTAAAAAAGTAGGTTTTAGGGCTTAACAAGGAAGCGATCGCAGCATTTCGCCTGCCAAAAATAGCTCGAGTTCGGCCTCAAACAACTCCTCCCAAGGGCCAAAACAATTTTCGCCCCAGATCCTCGACTCGGCTCTCAAACCTTTACGGCTAGCTAAATATTGTGAAAAGCGCCCGCACCGGCCCGTAAGCCTTCGGAGTCGGTTGTTGGCGATCCTCTAGGAGAGTTCCGCTAACGCACCTCAACAAAAGTGTGGCTGCGATCGGCAACTGGCAGGACAAAATTATCACTTGACAAAATTTACGCTAACTGATAATAATAGCAAACCCTAGAATTAAACTTAAATGTTTGAGGGCTATCAGTGCTAAGGCGTGATGTCGATCGCCCGCAAACTTACAGATTTCTGCATTTGATCGTGACTAAAACTCAACCTTTATCGGGGTATACGTTGCCAGTATTTGCCTGTGCGGCTGCACTTGCAGCTTTGCGGTGCTTGCGTGAGGGTATTCAGTCTCTAGATAGCGTATCAGTAAATTTACTGGAACCGCAAATAACGGCAGAAATTCCGATCGAACAGGCGTCTGTACTCAAAACTGGTACGGCTTTAGGCGTGACTCGCTCCGATCCGGGGGACAATCTCGATCTGACTCGCAATACCCCCGTTTGGGCAATGGTGGAATTGGGGAATTGGGAAGAGGGAGAGAGGGAGAGAGAGGGAGAGAATCGGGGAGAGGGAGAGCAGATTGTGATTCTCGGCGGTGAAGGTATAGGGCGTCACACAGTCGGTGGAGGGGCGGCGATCTATGATTACGCAATGCGGCTGCTGCGATCGAATCTGAGCCTAGACCTCGCACCGTCCGAAAAAATTACTGTCACCCTGATTCTGCCGTCAGGGCGCCAACTAGCCACCCGCACTTCTAACGAAGCTTTCGGCGTGGTAGAAGGACTTTCGCTGCTGGGTACAACTGGCATTTCTCAACCGCTGAGTGCCCCTGGACAGTTGGAAGTTTACCGCGAACAACTGCAACAAAAAGCCGAACTGTTTGACTGTTTGGTTTTTTGCATCGGCGAAAACGGCTTGGATTTAGCGCGACAACTGGGGATTAATCCTGATAGGCTCGTCAAAACCGCTAACTGGCTCGGCCCGCTGCTGGTAGAAGCAGGATATCAGGGCGTGCAGTCAATTTTGCTGTTTGGCTATCACGGGAAACTGATGAAATTGGCGGCGGGGATTTTTCACACTCACCACCACCTCGCTGACGGGCGCAGGGAAATTCTCACAGCTTACTGTGCTAAAGCTGGAATGCCCGCCGATGCGTGTTCCGCAATTTTTGCCGCAGCGACAGCCGAAGAGGCTCTTGGGCAACTGCGGGCTTTAGACGCCGAGTTTGGGAGCAATTGGGTCGATCGAATTTACGGCGACATCGCCCGACAAATAGACTTGCGCTCATCGGATTGCATTTTTACTCACACTAACTTGCAAATCCCCGTGGGCTCGGTCATGTTCGGGCGCGATCGCAAAATTATTGTTAAAAGTGATATAGGAGATACATTTTTGACTCAAATTTGTTAATCTAGTGTGAATATCCCTGAATTCTGTTTAAAACATCGCTCAGGGATAATATTTAACAAGTAATAATTCTTTGTCCCTAGACCTTAATTATACTAGGTTGCTTCGGGAAGTTATTTCTGAAGCAATAATTCTATTAATTAGGGTAAGGCTCGAAGTAAATCTATGCTTGCCCTGTACCCGATTAATCGACTAACATCGCTGACTGCAATCTAGTATGAATAAGATTTATTCCTAGCGACTAATGGTTCCTCGCCTTCCTTAGAATTGTACTGAGACCGCGACAGATACCTCCGCTACTTTCGACCCAATTAGCAATTAGCAATTACGCAATAACCGTGACTACTCAAATAAAAACTGAATCAGACCTCACAAACTCTTCTCTGGGGAAGATCGATCGCCAGATGATCGTGATTCTCGACTTCGGTTCGCAATATTCCGAACTGATTGCTCGTCGCATTCGCGAAACTCAAGTATATTCCGAAGTTATTTCTTACCGGACTACGGCAGAACAGTTAAAAGCTATCAATCCTAAAGGAATTATTCTTTCAGGAGGCCCGAGTTCTGTATACGATGAAAAAGCACCCCAATGCGACCCAGAAATTTGGAATTTGGGAATACCGGTGTTGGGAGTGTGTTACGGGATGCAGTTGATGGTAAAGCAGCTCGGAGGCACGGTTGAGCGCTCTAAATTAGCGGAATACGGCAAGGCATCGCTATTTATTGACGATCCTACGGACTTGCTGACAAATGTCGAAGAGGGCAGCACGATGTGGATGAGCCACGGAGACTCCTGTACTCAACTGCCGACGGGTTTTGAGATCCTCGCTCACACGGACAATACTCCGTCTGCTGCTGTTGCTAACCACGAGAAAAATTTGTACGGGGTTCAGTTTCACCCAGAAGTAGTTCACTCGATCGGGGGAATAGCTTTAATTCGCAATTTTGTTTACCACATTTGCGAGTGCGAACCGACTTGGACGACTGCTACTTTTGTGGAGGAATCGATTCGGGAAATTCGAGAGCTAGTCGGAGAGAAACGAGTTTTGCTGGCTCTATCCGGTGGTGTAGATTCTTCTACTTTGGCTTTCTTGCTGCACAAGGCGATCGGCGACCAACTTACCTGTATGTTTATCGACCAAGGGTTTATGCGGAAGTATGAACCAGAACGGTTGGTAAAATTATTTAAAGAGCAATTCCACATTGACGTTGAGTATGTGAATGCTCGCGAACGCTTTTTAGCTCAACTTGAAGGGATTACTGATCCTGAAGTAAAACGCAAGCGGATTGGTCACGAGTTTATCAACGTATTTGAAGAAGAATCGAAGCGTCTAGGCCCCTTCGACTACCTGGCACAAGGTACTCTTTATCCTGATGTGATTGAGTCGGCTGACACTAATGTAGACCCGAAAAGTGGCGAGCGAGTTGCTGTTAAAATTAAAAGCCACCACAACGTCGGCGGTTTGCCGAAAGATTTGCGATTTAAGCTGATTGAACCGCTGCGAAAACTGTTTAAGGATGAGGTGCGAAAAGTCGGCCGGTCGATCGGGCTTCCCGAAGAAATCGTCAACCGACAACCTTTCCCCGGCCCGGGATTGGCGATTCGGATCATAGGAGAAGTTACCGCAGAGAGACTAAATATTTTGCGGGATGCTGACTTCATTGTTCGCCAAGAAATTAATCGGCACGGATTGTACGGTGAACTTTGGCAAGCTTTTGCAGTTTTGCTGCCGATTCGCAGTGTAGGCGTGATGGGCGATCAGCGCACTTATGCTTACCCGATCGTCTTGCGATTTATTAAGAGTGAAGACGGGATGACGGCTGATTGGGCGCGGGTTCCTTACGATTTGTTGGAACTGATCTCGAATCGGATTGTGAATGAGGTTAAGGGGGTCAACCGGGTGGTTTACGATATTACTTCTAAGCCACCGGGAACGATCGAGTGGGAGTGATTTGTAGTTAGCGATTAGGTAGGCGGACTAATTTTTTGTCTGTCTACTTATTTTGATTTTGGATAAAAGGGCGATTCCCCATATTCCGCCCTTTGACTCTCACATTTAGGTATTTTTGACCAAGCCATGAGGTTTGCGTCAATTTTGAGGGAATTCCCAGTCAACAGTGGCTCAAAGGGCAGAATGTGGGTTCTAATTGTTCCAGCGCTGCATTGGTTTCAATGTTGTGACTTCGATCACTGGTAAGACGGACTTGGTTCACCGAAGATTTTCAGTATTATCACGGAAAAAAACCAGCACCATCACTTGCTCTTAGGAGAAACCACGAGATGATTAAGGTGTCGAGTTCAAAACAATCCCATGTATCCAGTTAATCTTCTCCCCGGCGCTATCAACGAATTAATCGCCACTGTCACCGATACTCACCGCGTTACCAAAGCTGACCGCTACGGCATGATGGCGGCCATCCTTGATGAGTCTATCAGTGAAGAAGAACGTGGCTCACTCGATCGTCTGATTCGCTCCCTGGTCAAAGGTAGGATTCAAGTCAGTGATGAACTCTCCATCGTCTCGTAAGCAGAAAGCTCGTTAAGAACTCGACACTCTACAAGAGCTTTCGATTGGGAAAGTTTAAAGAAGTCACTGATACAATTTTCTAGAAAGAGCTTTTTGTATAATGCAGTTTTGACATAGACAATTAGCCCTTCCCGATGAATACGAAGAAACCGACCCCTGGTTTCGGCATCATCCGGCAACTGAACTTCCTGTTTGGGAGGATGCAGGAGGGCTGACACCCGTAGAAAAGCGGCATCTCTGTGGCTTGCTGTGCGGCTACAGCCCAGCCGAAATTGCGGTTTTTCTCAACAAACAAATCAAAGGTGTAGAAGTTGATTTGTCAAAAACTTTGTACAGATATATAGAATTATTGACAAATCGGCCCCGAAATGCTCTAAAAAATTGGAGAGATGCGATCGACTGGCTGGAAATAGCCGGATATAAAACGCAGCCAAAAACCTCAACCGGCGCCATATTAAAAGCTACTCTCCACCATTCAGACAGGATTTTGTCTGCGGCTATCAGTCCCGACGGACAATTCCTCGCAACGGGTTCTGAGGATAGTACAGTGAAAATTTGGAGTTTGCACAGCGGTGAACTGCGGCAGACGATTTTCGGACATTCAACAGCCGTGTTGCTAGTGGCTTTCAGTCCCGCCAGCAAAACGCTGCTGACACGATCGCGCGCGGGCACAGTCAAACTCTGGAACCTGCAAAACGGCGAACTGCTGAAGCGTTTGGCAGAGGTGCACCGCCACGAATCCGTCGCCGTTACGCCATGCCTGTGGGTTTTATCTAGGATCTATTGGTCATGACACCATAGCTATTCAGGCTTATCTGGGACACAAGAATATTCAACACACTATTCGCTACACGGAGTTATCGCCAGACCGCTTCCAGAATTTCTGGCTCCACTGAAACTATTTTTGGTTCAAAATCTCTACAAATCAATGGTTTCAACTGCCTTGCTTTACAAAATTTTACAACCTGTCCTCTTTGGCGCGTATCCCGGCTGAACCCCATTGAGACTGTGGTTTAATTAATGTCTAAAAAGTTACCCAAATTTTTTTTGCTTCTTCTAAAAAGCTTTTACAGCAATGGTTTTAGCCTATCTTGCCTCTGGTAACAGCTTCGCTAGCTCCTTGCCACCCTGCAATTTTCTTGACATCTTCCTTAAGGAGGAAGTATATTTGTTTATGTTGTAGTAATGCTACTTCGGTTTTTACTAATATCCCTCACTAGACTCTAATGATGAAAAATCTATACAGCTTGCCTTCCTTGACAATGAATTATTCAGTTCCAATCGCTAAAATCCTTCAGAGTTTAATGGTTGCTACGGCCTTAGCCTTACCACTATCCGTAATGACAGCAAAGAGTGTTTTAGCTGAAGCTTTGGGGTTTAATATTATTAACAAGACGGGTACTAATATAACAAAATTTTATACCAATCCCACAGGAATAGATAGTTGGGGGGAAGACATTCTTGGTATAGATATACTGAGACCTGGAGAATCTGCACTCATAACTATTCGCAACAGTCAGAATGTCTGTACTTACGATATCAAAGCTGTTTTTGATGATGGGGAAGAAATTATAAAATATAAAGTTGATCTTTGTACAATAGAAAACTATACGTTCACCGACTAATAACGCAAGTTGCTAGTTATGCGAAGCGGTTTCCGAGCGCGTAGGGCCTGTCGTCGGGCGCTACGCGCTGTCAAGCTGTTCAATAAATCGCTATAAGATGCTTCGCTTGAGTCATTTAAGCAATACAATTGGATCTATAGCCTTTCTCAGTAACATGAGGTGCTCATAGGGCATAGGGCATAGGGCATAGGACATAGGACTCGCCCCCATACCTCACCACGCTTGAGAACCGCTATGGGATTGCTGATTCTTGTAGTACAGTCGTTGCCACTGCTTTTTCTCTAGGCTTACCTACGGCAATTGTTGACTCAGATTCATTTCTCTTACTCCCTTTTTTTCATTTTACCTCTCTCTATATTCTTTGGGCGGGAAGGGAGTAAGGATCTGCAGATGAATTGTATGGAAATGGGACGGCGCCTTGTCATGAGTGTGGGTAATATTTATTCTGATGTCGCCAGATTTGATATAAAACTAAGGCCGATGGAGATACCCGAATTATTCCAAAAGTCGGGTATCTGAACCGCATACTGACAATTTATATCGCCCTTTTAAGCAATAAAAATCAGCGTTCCCTTGCTCATTTCCAAAGTATCGCCCATTTGCATACCATTGTGAAAAGCACCCAAAATCACCTCGCTAGTTTTGCCAAAAGCGATCGCACCGCTAGCATCAATTCCAATTGCGCCAAAATCCCGTTGACGTTCGTCAGCTTCAGCAAAAGAACGCTCAAAAGCAGTTTTCAAACTCAAACCATCCGTTACCCGAATCACAATTCGCGCCGCCAAACACTCGTCCATAATGTGCTCGCCAATCCCCGTACAGCTTACCGCCGCACTCCCTGCCGCGTAATTTCCCGCCGGCATCGCCGAGTCGCTAACCCGGCCAATGCGCTCAAAACCCTTGCCACCAGTCGAAGTCCCAGCAGCCAAGCGTCCATGCACATCCAAAGCTACGACTCCGATCGTACCCATACCGGCCGGTTCGGCAACCACATCAGCCATTGCTTTGCTAAAATTGCCTTGGCGTTCCTGCATCCACTCGTGCAAACGCAAATCCGTCATCGGATCGTAAATCGGCAATTGAAGTTCTCGCAGCAATTCCGCCGAACCAAAATCAGAGAGAACCCGATCGTCCGAATTCTGCAAAAATTGAGCAAGTTCGATCGGATGTTGAACGCGAGAAACATTAATCGCCCCGCTGAAACGCTGCATCAAACCGTCCATCAGCGAAGCACTCATCCGAATTTGACCGTCCGACTGCACTACAGAACCAGTACCGGCATTGAATCGCGGGTCATCTTCCAACAATTGGCAGCCCCGCACCACTGCATCTACGGCACTTGCACCGTCTTTCAGCAGCGGATAAACTTCCTCCAAAACATCGTAAAGCGATTTCCGCACCGCCTCAATTCCGCCTTTACTGTGTAGAGAACTGCCGGCACCGCCGTGAATAACTAGCTTTGGTTGCACCTGTTGCGATGCCATACTTTTTAACCTAAAATTTTTCCTTTGCAATCTTAGCTTCGATCGAGCAACTTGCCCTAAATTCTTAATCTTGAGCCGCCAAACGGCGGCGACGACAACGTTCGGAGCAGTATTTGACCTCATCCCAGCAGTCCGCCCATTTTTTGCGCCAAGTAAAAGGTCGATCGCACACTGGGCACATTTTTGTCGGTAAATCAGATTTCGATCGTTGCTTTGCCATGCTAATTTGGACATTACATTAGTTAGTGATTAAATTTTAATCAAAACAAACAAAACAACCAATTTCTGCCAAACACCTCCCCAAATAAAAATGCTCGCAACGGCCGACGCCAACATCCGAATAATCTTAGTCGAACCTGCCGGCCCATTAAATGTCGGTGCTGTTGCCCGCGTCATGAAAAATATGGGTTTGCACCAATTAGTTTTGGTAAATCCCCAATGCGATTATTTAGGGGAAGAAGCCCGACTGATGGCTGTTCGCGCCGCCGACATATTGGAAACGGCCAAAGTAGTCGAGAGTTTGCCCGCTGCTTTGGTTGGGTGTGTCAGAGCGATCGCAACTACAGGGGATGATAGTCGATCGTTGCCAACACAACTAGAAGAACCCGCAGATGCCTTGCCTTGGCTCCTAGAAGCCCCCAGCGCCCTAATTTTCGGCCGAGAAGACTGCGGCTTAACCAATGCCGAATTAAACCGCGCTCAACGCCTGATCCGCATTCCCAGCAGCGATGCCTACACATCTCTAAATCTCGCCCAAGCCGTCGCTATCTGCTGTTACGAACTATACAAGTCAGTTGTCAGTTGTCAGTTGTCAGTTGTCAGTGGCCAGAAGGAATCGGCTCCCTTGGAAAATTTAGAGGGATATTACCAGCAACTAGAAACGCTGTTACTCAAAATAGGATATTTGCAGCCGCACACAGCAGCAAGCCGGATGGAAAAATTTCGGCGTTTGTACAACAGGGCTTATCCGACAGTGGATGAAGTCGCCATGCTGCGGGGCGTCCTCCGCCAAACAGAATGGGCAATCAAAAGTTACCCACGAGAGACAAATTCTGATACTCTGGATAGGGCGTTACCGGAAAATCCAACGGATAGCTAGCAGAAATGCTGATAATTGGGGATGTGAGATTGAGTATTTTTTTCACAGAGAACTTTTCTGCACCCACTTGTCACCTTCATAACAGCGTTTCTTGACTAAAAACCTAAGCTTTGCGATAATTTGCGAGCAATAAACCCGGTTGCTGATACCATGCAGCGTCTGGGGTAAATCTAAAATCTAAAATCTAAAATCTAAAATTGATTGGCTGACAAGCTGAAAAATCTTAAACTTGAACTTTACATTAGTGATGAAGGAGTAAGACGTGGCAGAGCGGTTTCCCAAAGGATCGATATTATCGGTGATATCCTCGATATCCTCTCCCAACTCCGGCTCAAAGCAGCCTAAGTCCGGCAAAGCAAGTCAGTCTGGCAACTCCGGCCGCCGCCGCCCTCCCCAACCGCAAAACGGCAACCCAGAAATTCGATCGCCCGAACCTGCGACTGTGCCACCGCAACAAAGCCGCGGCAGCAGAATTGGAGCCAATTCTCCCACATCTTCGGAAGAATTTACTACACAAGACTTTTTATCCGATCCTCGATCGGCAATTAACCCCAGAAAACCCAGAACCAGCAAAACTCCACAGTCGAAGACTCGCCAACCACGCAAAAAAGGCCTCGCTGCTGTCGATATGTTCGAGTTTCCGAACCCGACTCTGGAGCGGGAAAATGTGAGTGCGATCGCCAGCAATCCCAACAACCAGCCCCCAACAGCCACTCCCCCTACCACCCGTGGAAGTCTTCCCAGTTCGCCCCCAGTTCGCATTCCAGACACGGTAATCCCCCCAGATGCCAAAAAACCCCCCGTGCCTAAACCGCGCCCACAAGCGAGCCAGAAGCCGGGTAAACGACCAGCATCTGCGAGCGTGCCGCCGTTGGTGTATGCTACTCGCTTGCTGATTTTGGGAGTTGGGATAGCGGTGATTGGCGGGACGCTGCTGTCGGTGGTAAATGCTGTGAGTCGAGCATCCACTGTAGCGACAGAAGAACAAACCAGCACAGGGCAGAACAACCCAGCCGATAGCGCATCTGCGGCACCTGCAGCCCCAGAAGTGCTGCAACTGAATCAAGAATTAGCGGCTTTGAAAACGCAAGTTCAGGTTTTAGCAACAGAAAATTCTAGTTTGACAGCCGGAATATTTCTAGTCGATTTAGATACTGGAAGCTACCTAAATTTTAATGGCGATACTGCTTTTGCTTCAGCTAGCACAATTAAAGTGCCAATTTTAGTAGCTTTTTTCCAAGCAGTCGATGAGGGCAAAGTGCAGTTAGATCAGATGCTGACTCTGAAGTCGGAACACATTGTCGGCGGTTCTGGGGATATGCAAGACGAATCTCCGGGCAAGAAGTATTCGGCTTTGGAAGTGGCCCAAAAGATGATTGTTGTCAGCGACAATACAGCGACAAATATGATGATTGAGTTGTTGGGAGGTGCTGAGGTTTTGAATCAGCATTTTGCAAATTGGGGTTTGAGTACCACGGTTCTGCGTAATAATTTGCCAGATTTGGAGGGAACTAATACTACCAGTCCGAAGGATTTGATTAATATCATAGCCCAGATCGATCGGGGTAATTTGGTATCGGTGAAATCGCGCGATCGCATTTTGCAAATCATGCGCCAAACTAGAAATGATTCTTTGCTGCCGAAAGGTTTAGGCGAAGGTTCAGTTATTGCTCACAAAACCGGCAACATTGATACACTGCTTGCGGATGCGGGGATGGTGGATTTGCCGAACGGTAAGCGTTATTTAGTGGCGGTGATGGTGAAGCATCCGCCGGAAACGGAGAAGCCAGCTCAAACATTGATTCGGGAGATTTCTCGGATGAGTTACCGCTATTTGTACGGTGGGGAAACGCCAGCCGATTCACAAGTGAAAATTAAAAATTGAAAATTTAACCGGGTTTTTGCGGGCAAGTGTTGTAGACTTTATCAAACTATAAATCAGTTTGTATTATGAAACTAAACATTCGACTTGCTTGTCTGGTAGCGCTTTCAACTTTAGCTGTTGGAGTCTCCCCCACCTTGAGTAATGCTAATCCTGCTCCTGAATATGAAACCGACGGCGTGACAGTGATTAACAATAATATCGAACTCAATCGGGCAAAAAACTTAGCCCGTCAAGCAGCAGAAATTGCTAATGGGGGTTTAGGCAACTATCGAGCTGAAGCTTCTATGCACGGTACTTCTAAGGAATCGCCGTTTGTTGACAATGGCGATGGAACTTGGACTTTTACTTTTAAGGGTAACAAGCCTGGTTCGTCTGTCTATACTGTAGAAACGGTTGTTACGGTTTCTCAAGATGGGAGGGTGAGAGTCGATTACAACGGGCGAATCCGCGAGTCAAGCGGAATTTAACAATACTTCGGACTTACTCATCGGTAATCAGAAACCGGGTTTTTCAATGATGGGGAGTGGGGAGTGGGGAGTGGGGGAATGTGGAATTATTGGCCTTGACTTTATCATTCCCATGCAACCGGAAACGATATGAACTTGTGAAATAGCGATCGCCCGATTAGAGAAATCCTTGATTAAGCTTTCGTCGCGGGCGATCCGCGCAACATTCTTTCGGTACTGAGATCGCGAGCAATTTTCTTTGTTAAGCCGAGAGCCGGAGCTGTCAAATAAACGAATGAGGGCACTCCGGTCACGCTTTCAAGTTGCTTGTTACCCCGTCAGGCAAAATAGAAGCAGGTTGATAAGTTTGCTCGTGATAAGTAGTTACATCTAAAAAAATGTAATATAAAGAGAGATAGAGTTTACTAGATATATCTTAACAAAAGCTATGAAACTGAAGCATTTTATCAATCTGCACAAAGGACTCACCTTTCCATTTGTTTTGACACTGATGTTCATTTACCAAAATTTTAATTTTGGTGCTTGGGTTTATTTGGCTCTGCACGGTACTTATGGTTTGTTGTGGCTGCTCAAAGACCAGATCTATCCAGATAAACAGTGGGAACAAGAAATCTCTGTCGGAACGGGAATATTAGGCTTTGTGTTACTTAGCCTCTATTGGATAGCACCTTTTATTTTGATTAGCAGCGGCTCACAACCACCTCTGCCGTTAGTGGCAGCAGCAATTTCCCTAAATATTATCGGTGTCTTTCTACACTATACTGCTGATGCACAGAAGTATTACACCCTTAAGTACCGTTCGGGACTAATAACTGAAGGATTTTTTGCCCGATCGCGCAATACGAATTACTTAGGAGAAATCCTAATCTACGGAGCGTTTGCGATGCTAGTTCAGCACTGGCTACCTTTTTTAATTCTGGCAGCTTTTTTTGCTGGTGTTTTTATTCCTAACATGATAAAAAAAGATCGTTCACTCGGACGATATCCTGAATTTGCCGACTACAAAATTCGGTCTGGACTTTTACTACCTCGACTATTTGTATCGACATATCTCGAACAAAAAAAAGACTGTTTAGAGGAGAAAGTTGGTTAAAAATGGTAATTTAGGGCGTTGCGGAATTACAATATGAGTTGATGAGGGATAATAAGGCGAATTTTTAGGAAATGCCCTGAATGCTGCTCAACTCATATCCGCAAAATAAGATAAAGCTTCTAATAATAAATTTCCCGCCTTTGCCACACAGCATTAGCGATTGCCCCATACCCCTTTGGGAACTTTAACCGTCACGCTTGTAGGCGATTTAAAGCAGTCGGTAGATACTTTTAAACGATCGTTTTTTTCAGCATAGAGGCTCAAACCCTTGCCGCACAAGCCATACAGCCGAAAGATTTGACCCCTCAAAAAAACACCTACCCATTCACGGAAATTCCAGGAACCCGAAAGCGATTAAACACTCGCGACTGCTAACTGTTCTGCCGCCTCTTTCTCGTTCATCTCGTCGAGTTTCTGCCAAACTTGCTGCATCAATTCATCCAATCCAACTCTACTAACGGCAGAAATCAACAAAACAGGAGCGCCGCTAATTTCTTTAATTCGGCTGATTAAATTACCAATTTCTTCGCTTTCGAGGTCGATCGCATCTACCTTATTAAAAGCCAAAATCTGGGGTTTATCGGCTAAACCACGCCTGTAAGCCTTTAATTCTTCCTGAATTGTGACGTAATTGGCGATCGGATCTTCATCGGTAATATCGATCAGATGCAGCAATAACCGAGTTCGTTCGATGTGCCGCAAAAACTCGTAACCCAAACCCGCGCCTTCGTGAGCCCCCTCAATTAATCCCGGAATATCAGCAAAAACAGTACCGTCGCCGGTCGGTTTTCTGACTACGCCCAAATTCGGGACTAAAGTTGTAAACGGATAATCTGCTATCTTGGGGCGAGCCGCAGACAAAGCTGAAATTAAGGTGGATTTGCCAGCATTCGGCATCCCCAGAATTCCCACTTCAGCTAATAGCTTCAATTCCAAACGCAAAAATTTGTGTTCTCCTTCTTTTCCCGGCATCGCATAATCTGGAGCGCGGTTAGAATTGGTCAGAAAACACTTATTCCCCAAACCGCCTTTGCCGCCTTTGGCTACGCAAAAAGTCTGTCCGGGCGTCACTAAATCTGCTAAGATTGCCTGAGTTTCCGCGTCGTAAACCACTGTACCGCAGGGAACTTCGATCGTGCGATCGTCCCCACCGGCACCAGTCATATTTTTCGGCGCGCCCCGCTTCCCGTCATCGGCTTTAAAAATCCGGTTGTACTGAAAATCTAGCAGCGTTTGCAGGCTTTCCACCGCCACCATATACACGGAACCGCCTTTGCCGCCCGTCCCGCCAGAGGGGCCGCCCGCCGGTACATACTTTTCTCTGCGAAAAGCTACCATGCCGTCGCCGCCTTTGCCGGCTGCGACTTGAATATCTGCTCGATCGATAAATTGCATAATTTAGTCAGTAGTCAATAGTCAGTTGTCAGTTGTCAGTTGTCATATCATGTCCGATCGAGCGATTAAAAGGGCGGGTTTTTGAGATTGTCAATTATTGGCAAATATTTTTCGTGAACCCGCCCCTACCTTATTAGGGGTAATCGACCGGACATCATATCAGTTGTCAATTGTCAATTGTCAATTGTTAGTTGTCATTAGTCAGTAGTTATTATTATACCAGATCCAAGTACCATATTGCTCTTTTTCTTTAGCCCGGGTCGGCGGACGACAGCCAAGTTTAGTGGCTATTTACAGTTGCCAGAAAAATATAATTTTACCAATTCTGAAAAGTAGTGCAGAGCCAGAGATTGTACGCGAGCATTTGTTGGGAAACGGCAATGCCGTGTCCGGCTCCTAAATCGGCGATTTTTAAGAATTTGTATAAGCTTGAGGATAGTACCAAGACTTTTATTCAAGTAGTATTATCAAAGCAGATTTGATATTAGCAAGACTTACCCACAAAAACTGAATAAACCGGGTTTTTCTACTGGCTTTTTCTACTGGCGCGGATTGGTGTAACGATGTTTTGTCCTAGAAAAACCCGGTTTTTGCATTTGGGACTAATTAGTAGTCATTGGTTAATAGTTAAAGTCATTAATCCGAGATTTCACAAGAATGACAACTAACAACTAACAACTGACAACTGCCCACTGACAACTGCCCACTGACAACTGACAACTGCCCACTGACAACTGACAACTGACAACTAACAACTGACAACTGACAACTGCCCACTGACAACTGCCCACTGACTACTGACTACTAACAATAGGACGATACATCTTCCTTACATTCATCTGCCAAATAGCAGAGAGCTCGAAAGCGCATCCCCACTAACTGTTCGTAAAGCGGGTTAATCTGGCACATCGCCGGAATGTGGACGATTTTGTGACCAAATAACACGACATCTCGCTCAAACGGACACTGGGGCGGAATAATTTTACAGACAAAGTGTGCCACTTTGGGGTCGTGAATTTCCCAGGCGTCAAGCCAGTCTTTGACAGGCTGCAGGACATTTTTGTGGTGAGGTTTAGGTAGCCGAGATGAAAGCGGTGTTCCGGCGACGGGGGCGACATTCGCATCAAAGACGATTTGGCTGCTGGGCCCCTGCGGATCATCGCACTTGCTGTCTTCGATGGTGTGTCGCAGAGCTTCGATCGCCTCTACATTGTGCCCCAAAGCTGTGCAAAACTTAGAGATTACCTCGTCTTCGCTGAGGGAGTAGGTACCGTCTGCCAAAGCTACCATGACCGCTGTCCTCAAAAAATCCTCGCCTTTGGCGGTGTCTTTCCCTAACACAGCGACTAATTCCTCTGCGGTAATGGGTTCAAAACCCTCCTCAAAAGATACCGGGTGTAGTTCATCCTGAGTTAGATTTGCAATCATTTTTTGCTCGTCTTCGTCAAAGTTGCCGTCTGCCCAAGCAATTGTCAGCAATCCCCGCAGCCAAGCAGTAATCTCTTCATTGGTGCAGGAAGATTTAGCGTTACTCATTAGCATTTCCACTTGGATGTACCAGTCAATTTGTTCGTTTACAGCGGACTCAATATTCCCCTCCCAATAATTTTTACTGGTTTTGTGGTCGATGGATGATCTATTTGTGGAAGGTTTGTGCCCGAAGATTGCTCCAAACGCTTGTAGTGGATGTGTTAAAAGCATATTTGTTTTTCAGCAGCATCGCTAACTAGCGAGCTAATCTATTGGTTAATCCTATTCCCTAAAAAGTCATCTATCGCGAGGAATAGGTTTGTTGAATTCATCTTAACTCTAGTTGCACCCATTGAGATGACGATCGAGTTTTATGCAAGCCCGATTGCCATTAGCCACCCACTTTTTCGCAAGAAAGAAAAGGTTGGCAAGCGTTGGATCTAATCAGACACTGGGTTTCTCACCCAGGGGCGATCGAACTTCGCTCTCTTTACATTTTAATATATATTTTTGTAAATTTTTCTATGCCGGCAGCACAATATTAACAGCGAGCCTGGTTTAAGCTGTTGAAAGAAAAATATATGAGGAAAATTTGACCGCCGATAAAAGCTTTTGATTGCTGTGTCCGTCTAGAAATGATTGATTTTTTTTTAACTTCGGCGACACAAAATCCAGCGCAATTCCATTGGCGGGCGTGCGTTTGCCATCGGGAAGACATCTCGACCGGTGGCCCAACTGGGAAACCAAGGCGTCGGGGGCCAGGCTCCTTCCGGCAGGTGGTGGCGTTCGTACTCAAACACCAATTCATCGGATATTTGGACTAAGGGCAACCCTTCCATTGCGGTGGCGAGTTCTTGGGGTGTAAATAAAGTAGACCAGGAGAGTTGGGCAACTTGTCGCACGAGGGCATCAGGCTGGTAGTCGCCGACGGTTAAAAACGTGCTGAACAGCAACAAGCCTCCGGGAGACAGGGAATCGCACATTTTAGCGAGGAAAAGCCGTACTTGATCGCTGTCTCGAAAATGTGAGATGACTTCGGCGGCAACTGCCAACTGGTAGCGGGCCGGTTTCATCCGCATTAAGGGGTCGAGCACATCGCCTTCAGTAACTGTCACGGGAAGGTTTTCGGCTGTTACTGCCGCTTTCAATTGTTCTGCAAAAGCTGGGGCTAGTTCGATCGCATCTACAGAATAGCCCAATCTCGCCAGCGGCAAGGTATTGCGGCCGGTACCAGCCCCCACGTCCAAAATCCGCACTCGATCGGGTGTGCCCAATTTAGCAGCCGTTGTCATCAATTTTGCATCGGGATGAGAACCGAAAAGCGGAGGTTCTCTGGTGTCTACCCAGCTTTTGTACTGTTCTCCAACTGTTGAGGTAGTCACAATCACTTTGCAGGCTAAACCGGTTTGTGGCGGCTGTACTGATTCGTATTGCAGGATCAGCATCGATGCTGTGGAGGTGCGGTAGCCTTGTTCTAACTTGGTGGCTAAAAGCTTGCTGAGTTCGTCTCTGCGGTCTTCGGGCAGGGGTCTGTCGAGAGTGCTAAATAGCTTTTCTATGGACTTGACATAGTGACTTAGCATTCCTGGGACGCAGGGGAAAATTAATTCTCCGCGAGCGATGATGCGAGTATTAATTTTGTAGAGGATAGATTGCTGGAGAATGTCGGGATTTACTACCAGCGGTAGCTGTTCGGTCTGGTCGATCGTACTTTCGGCGCCCATAAATTCCGCGAAGAAGGAAGAAGGAAGTTCGGCAACGGATTTTGTAACGGATGTAACGGATGTAACGGATGTAACGGATGTCGGTCCGATGGAAGTCGGAAGAAGGAAGCCGTGTACAAGATTTAACGAATTTAATCGGTGGATTTTGAGGATCTAGGTTGGAGGTTCGGGGGAATTCCGTTGAGAGCTGACTGTACAATTCAAGAGTATAAAAAAGCCGATTTTAGATTTATTTGGTTTGGTTGCTTAGTCTTTTTAGATTGTAGAAAATCCGATTTGAGAGCTTTATTTTGGATAAATCTCAAATCTCAAATCTCAAATCGACCAAGCCCAAAACGCGAGTAGGTTCCAAAATCGGAGTCACTATCAAGATAAGCTGTAGCGAATTCAAATTTTATCTTTCACGGCGAGGTGGAAAAAGCGTCTAATCCTCTCGCCTTCTCCCCTCTTTCCTTCCCCTTGTCAGCCATAACAGGCAATGTATATGGGTAGCAACTACAAGCTGGGCTTAGTTGCTGCCGGTAAAAGTTACTTGGGGGAACCTTGACTGAGCTTCAGTCATCGGGCGCCGTCTGCCTTCCTCTTGCCAGTAGTTGATTACTTCTGTGGCTTGGTTGAGGATTTCGACGCGATCGTTGTCAGCAATCCAGTGTTTGGCTTCGAGTTCGTTTTTGAGGTCTTCCCAGGCATCTTTGCGAGGCCAGAAAAAGTAGGATGTCAGCGGGCTAGTTCCTTTGCCGACAACTTGGTCAACGGCGAGGGCAACATTCTCTTCTAGCCAGAGAACTTTTAAGATGAACTTGGACAAGCAAACCTCCAGGGTTCCGATCGAACTTGTTAAAAATTTCTACAATCGCTAAGCGTAGCACACTCTGTTCGATAATTGGTCATCGGCTATGAAAAGTTTTGTGGCGCGGCTGGTTTTAGCGCCACTCAGGGGCTGGGAACAGATAAAATTTGGGTTCTCGCCGCAATACGCTTGGGCCCGATCCCGATCCCCCCTAGCCAAGGGCGGGCACGGGGGCACCGCCCCTACGAAGGGGGGGGACAAGAAGTTACTCTTGCGTCCCCCTTAAGAAGGGGGATTGAGGGGGATCACGCCCGGAATAAACAGTTTTCACCCAAGCTTATTGGTTTTCACCGGCCCTAGGTATAAGGATGGTTAAGTTGTGAACAGAGTTATTTTAGTCTTCGACATTGACGGTGTGGTGCGGGATGTGTCCGGTTCTTACCGGCGGGCGATCGCGGATGCGGTGGAACATTTCACGGCGGGTGCTTTTCGCCCAAATTCTCTCGATATCGACTCTCTGAAGTCTGAGGGTGTGTGGAATAATGACTGGCAGGCGTCTTTCGAGTTAGTTTGCCGTTATTTTGAGGGGATTGGGCGATCGAGAAACGAACTCGCTGTCAACTATGACGAATTAGTGGCTTTTTTCCAAAGTCGCTATCGCGGGCCTGATGAGAAAAATTGGACTGGTTACATTTGCGACGAACCGCTGCTGTTAAGTCCGGCTTACCTGGAAAATTTAACGGGTGGGGGAGTTGTTTGGGGCTTTTTTAGCGGGGCGATGCGGGATGAGGCTGCTTATGTTTTGTCAGGGAAATTGAGTTTAAATTCCCCGGTGTTGGTGGCGATGGAAGATGCACCGGGAAAACCAGATCCGGCTGGACTTTTCGCGGCAATTGAACAGTTGGAAACTCTGCACGGTTTAGAAAAAAATTTGCCCGTGATTTATGCGGGAGATACTGTTGCGGATATTTACACGGTTGTGAAGGCGCGGGAAGTGCAACCAAATCGGGTTTGGCTAGGGGCTGGAATTTTGCCGCCTCATGTTTTGGATGATGCTGGGCGCTGTGAGGCTTATGCTGCGGGGCTGGAAAATGCGGGTGCTGCAGCGGTTTTTAGGAATGTTGAGGAGTTGACGGCTGCGCGGATTTGGGAATTAGTCAGTTGTTAGTTGTCAGTTGTCAGTTGTCAGTTGTCAGTTGTCAGTTGTTAGTTGTCAGTTGTTAGTTGTCAGTTGTCAGTTAACTAATAATCAATAACCAATGACAAACAAATGTAATTTTGTTAAAAAATTTTGCAGCTTATTCTATTGACAAGTAAATGTAGTTTTGTTACATTTATTTGTCAATTTTTGCATCGTTGAGTTGACAATATCTGCTGCGGCGGCTTAGTACAGAGTAGAGGTCAATCTCTAGGAGAATGCAACTATGTTAGTTTCGCGATCGACTGATAAACAACCTACGCTGGAAGAAACTCGGCAACTAGAAAAGCTCCAAGCCCAAATCGAGCGAGCTGTTGCTAACGGCAAGATATCTAAGCAAGAAATGGAAGACATTAAGAGAGCAATTTGTGCGGACGGAAAAGTTACTGTGGAAGAACTGGAACTGTACAGAATATTGGTGACAGATAGGATTGTTGCTGGAGAAGTTGAATACGAGTTTTGAGAAGAGAATTCAACGGAGGAAACGGATTTAAGGGATGAATATTGAGGAAATAAGAAACCTGCAAGAAGAGTTTGAATTGTTCTTCAATAGTTTATTTCCTGCTATAGAGATTCTAAATGAATTGTGTAATTGTTGTAGGGGCAAACCCCCCGTGGTTGCCCCGATCCGTCGCAGGGCTGTTTCATTCTCTTGTAGGGGCAATCCCCCCGTGGTTGCCCCGATATCTGAAACGACAACCAAGGAGAAAATTCATCGCCACCCAACAGGGCAATCCCCCCGTGGTTGCCCCGATATCTGAAACCCCTACCCGCTCGTCTATGGGCTGGGCGGGCACGGGGAGTAGGGGTAGCACCGCCCCTACAAAACCCTGGTTTTCCGTAGGGGCAATCCGACCCCTACTCCCCGTGGTTGCCCCGAAACAGCCCTGCGATCCGTGAGGGCTAGGCACGGGGAGTAGGGGTAGCACTACCCCTACATATAGCAATCCTAAATCATTTGTAAAAATATGTAGGGGTAGTGCCCCCGTGCCTACCCCCTATCTATCGGGGCGGGCACGGGGGCACCGCCCCTACAAGAATTACACGAATCATTTAGGATTGCTATATTTGTACAACTGATGGGAGGATTGCTATAGCTTAGGATGATATTTGGCAATTCTTTGGAGCATCCCTTTTAGGAACTATACCCCACAATCATCGGGATGCTCGCAATTTTTTATTGGTGTTTTGAGATTATCTCAAGTGCAAGAATTTGTCTAATGCACTGACTGCAAGTGGCGGCCAGCGGCGGTTATTGGCAACCCAATCAAGGTCTTTGTAGCGGGAGTCGAGGCCGATCGCTGCTACCCAATTACTCTCTGCTTCGCCGCGATTTCCTGTTTCCCAAAGACAGGCGCTGAGGGCGGCTCTCATGTCGGCAAATTGGGGGTATCTGCGGACGATGTTTTTCATGTTGCGAATTGCTTCTTTGGTTTGCCCGTTTTGATAAAGTGCGAGGGCGTGGTTGGCGCGGGCAAAGGCGTATTCGGGGGCTAGTTCAAAGGCTTTGCTGTAGTCGGCTATTGCTGGTTCCCATTTTCCTAAACCTGCTTCGGCGTTGCCTCGGTTGTTGTAGGCGGCTGGATCTTGGGGGTCTAATTCTAGTACATGATTGTAGTCGGCGATCGCTTCTTCCCAACGTCCTAAACCTTCTAGGGCGGTGCCACGGTTGAGGTAGGGATCGGGGGCGTCGGGTGCTAGTTCGATCGCTCTTTCGTAGTCGGTAATAGCGGCTTGTAGTTTGTTTTGGCTGACTCTAGAATTGCCTCGGTTGCTCCAAGCGGCGGCTTGTGAGGGAAATTTGTCAATGATTTGAGTCCAAAAAGTTTCTGCGGCGGGAAATTTGCCTTCATTTGTAGCTTCAAAAGCTTTTTGAACGAGTTCTCCTAATTCCTGTTGGGGATCGGTGATATCTGTTGGTTGTACTTGTGCGGCAACGGGGGCGATATTTCCCAACCATACTAACCCGGTTACAATTAATACTGTAAAAAATGTGAAAAGTGAGCGAATCATTGTTGTTGGTCGTTTAAACTTTGCTAAACATATTATTAACCGAAATTGCGGGCGTTGCTTGGATAAGTTAGGGGTAATTTGGTGAAAAAACGGTTGCTAATTTTGGGGGGGACGGGGGATGCTGCGGAACTGGCGGTGAGAGCGTCTCAAATTGCTGATATAGAGGTGGTATCTTCGCTAGCAGGACGCACTCAACAGCCTTTTACCCCAAAAACGGGTACGGTGCGAATTGGGGGGTTTGGTGGGGCGGCTGGGCTGGCGGCGTTTTTGCTCGATCGCGCAGCCAACGGAGTCGATCGCCCGATCGACTTCTTAATCGATGCTACTCATCCGTTTGCGGCTCGGATTTCTGCTAATGCTGCTGTTGCTGCTGCTGAATGTAATGTGCCCTATTTGATGCTGGTGCGTCCAGCTTGGGAGAGGGTGGAGGGCGATCGCTGGATTGAAGTTGCGGGCCACTCGGAGGCTGCAAGGGCTTTATTAGGGCTGTCTCAGCGGGTGTTTCTGACGATTGGTAGGCAGGAATTGGCTGCTTTTGCTGGTTTGGATGCTATTTGGTTTTTGATGCGGGCGATCGATCCTCCGGCACTCAATTCTCCTATTCCTAATGGTAAGTTGTTATTAGCAAGGGGGCCTTTTTCTTTGGAAGATGAGCGTCAATTATTATTAGAATATCAGATTGATACTATTGTTAGTAAAAACAGCGGGGGCGGTGCTACTTATGCGAAAATTGTGGCGGCTAGGGAACTGGGAATTCCGGTGGTGATGGTGCAGCGGCCGCCGATTGCGGATGTTGAGCAGGTTGCTGATGTTGAAGGGGCGATCGCTTGGTTAGTTAAGCAGTTATGATTTATATCATCTCCGGTCGATTACCCCTCATACGGTAGGGGCGGGTTCACTAACAATATCTGCCAATAATTGACTATCTCGAAAACCCGCCCTTTTAATCGTTCGATCGCACATAACATGATATCATCTTCGGTCGATTACCCCTAATATCATGTCCGGTGGGGGCGGGTTTATTGGATTTGGGATTTGTGTTGAATATTAGGGTGAACCCGCCCCTACTATAATCACCTGCAAATTTGTCATCGCCCTGCTAAATTTGCGTTTTCACCCAATATCGAAAGGCTTTCATGGCGACGTTTCTGCCGGCTGTTTTGCTTTGTTCTAAGTATTGGGGGATGAGCTCGGTGATGGGGAAGTTGGGAAACTGGAGACTACGATCGCCCTGTATGTATTTTCCATTTTGCAGTACGCTGATTTGCAGGTGGCGGCCGTTGTAGCGCCACAATTCGGGTACTCCTAATGCTTCGTAGTTGTTGAACTGAGTGCGGGAGGTGAGGTCGATTTCTATGGCTAAATCGGGAGGTGGGTCTGTTTCTAAGTCGATGCGGCTTTTGCCTCTGACTGCGGCTTCGTTTTGGATGTAGAAACAGGTATCTGGTTCTACTCCTTGAGCCATTTTTTGATTTTTGAATGTGGTGGAACCTAGAGACCAAAATTCTATACCAAGTTCTTCGAGTAGTGCTTCGACTAAGTTACCAATCAGGATTTTACCAATTTCGTGTTCGGGTAGGGGAACCATGATTTCTAATGTTCCTTTGCTGTATGAAAGTCGGGATGCGCGACTTTCTCCCAATTCTGTTAGTAGGGTTTCAAACATCGGCCAGGTTATGTCTTTGAGTAATAGTTGATTTCCTGGCTGGATGATTATTTGTTTTAGTTCTAGCTGCATTTTTTGACTGTTTTAATAGGATTTGAAATATAAAATAATTTAAGTTAATATTTTTTAGCAATTCTGCATTTATGCGGAATTGCTGTTAGAGATTAAGATTAAATTTATTATTAAAAACTAGGTACAGTCGTGCAAGAATTTCCTTCAGCCGTTCTCATTCCTCCTAAAAGAGTTTCCACAATTACGCACTGTTTTGTACCGCCACCAGCAGGAGCAACTGTGACCACCAGAGGTAATTTTGGATTGGTTGAATTGTCTGGATCGACTAGACCGTTATAATTAAAAGTAAGTGGTGTAGCAGCCCTGCACGACGCACCAACAGGACAGCTAGCAGGAGAAATTTTAACCTGCCCTTTTTTGATTTCGCCTCCAGCATTTAACTGCTGCGTACTACCACCCGTAGCGAGTGGGGGGGTAAACGTAACAGTTGGTGGATCGACAGATGGGGCAGAAAAGGTAACTGTGACACTGCTTTTAGTTCGTTTTGCTTCGCTTTGTGCCAGTCGTAATGATTGGAAAACTCGATCGTTCACAGTGCGAACTCTTTGTCTGTTGATGAATGCCACCCAGCTTGGAGCGGCGATCGAGCTTAATATACCTACGATCAACGCTATCACGAGCACTTCTAGAAGCGTGAATCCTGCATCATCTTTTCTAGATGCAGTTTTGTTGAAATTAGGGCTGGGCTTGGCAGCCGAGTTATGCAAAAGTTTTAATAATATAGGTGGCGTTTTCATGGTAATCTCCTATTGTTTATCGGGGGGCGACGATGCGGAAATGTGTTTCAGGCATAAGTTAATTTCCTCGCGCACCTAGACCTTGTACTTGCACGGTTGCTGTTGGGAAATATGCCGAATTATTGGCGCTGGAAAGAACATTAGTAGGTTCACTGCGACGCAGGCTATTTCCTCTGAGGGTAACTCTGGCTATGTTTCTCACTGTATCTACACAAGCGTAGAAGCTATTTCTACCTTCTGTATCAGTTACTTTTAGAGTGGCTTCTCCGATTGGTGTTGAAGTTTTTGGATCGGTAGGATTACCAAGAGCAGTCGTGCATGGAGTCAATATCGACCCTGAACCGTGGTCTATGTAGTTAACCAGTACCTCTGGCTTGGTTGCCCCGGATTTAGGATTTGTTAGTCCCGTCGGATCTGTCACATTTACCGTGGGCTTACTAAAGTCAAAACTTGTATTAAAAGCTGGATCTCGTCGTTGAGTGTCTTTTGTGTCAGTATCACTGTAGTAAATGTCTGCAATACTTGTCGCGTCAGGGTTTTTGATTCCATCCGTAATTTCATAGCGAGCAATGCGGGTAGGACAAGTGCCTCCTGAAGGCTGACACCAAATAGAAGCAGAATCAGTTTCTTTAATCTGGTAGTAGGCAACTAATGATAGTACATAGGTGTCGTTGCATTTACCAGGGTTAGTATCGCAATCTTTTGGTTTTACCGTCTTAGCAACTTCTGGGTTAAAAGGAACAGAATTTTTCCTCGGTTGCTGCTTCCAAAATACAAGGATCGGAGTTCCATTATCAGGTTTAGGAAGTTGGTCTTTGATAGCAGGGATGCCTGTAGGATTCGTGGTGGGAGTGCTGGTAGTAGCGGGATTATTATCGTAAATATAAATAGCTTGACTCAAATCTTGGGAGATGAAATCAGCGGCGGCCTGAAGGTCTTGTTCGGTGTTTGACTTGACTTGTTCTCTCCTGTCGGTATTCAGCATATCGACTACAAAACCGAGCATCGGCGTAATGATTAAAAACGCCATAATTGCTCCCACTAATAGCTCGACCAGAGTCATCCCATTTTCTGTTTGAGTTGGCCCGGAGCGGTTTCGTTGGTGCTGACTTTTTAGAAGCAACCTGAGTAAAGTTTTCATTTTGACTTTTCCTTTGTCAAATGGGGGGAGCGGTTTTAATCTAATAACAAGGAATTTAATTTGTACACTTTTGAGAATCACCTTGGAGGCGAGTGCACAACGATCCATAGGAGGAGGCCTCTCCTGTAGTAGGGGGAATTTCTGATTGCATTACCACCAAAGGCGCTTGAGGATTGCCCAGACCGGAATTAGCTACTGATTGCTGTTTAGTTGTCATCGGCTTTCCGGTAAACCCGTCGGCCCGGTAAACCCGCACAATCAGGTTGTAGCCTGTGTCTGTGGGAATAGTGGTTCCTGTATTTGGGGGACGAACACCCTGAATATAAAAGTCTTTGCTGCTAGCACAACCTCCCCCATCCGTGTCAACGCAGTACAAACCACTGGGGCTTGTAGGAGCAGCAGCAGTGTCGGTAGGAAAACCTACTGGGCTTGTTGCATCATTAGGTCTGATCGCCCCCACTCTCAGAGCGTCAATGTAAGCTCTCCCCGCCATCGCCGCCAGTTCGATCCGCCGCGCTTGGACGCGAGTTGCTACTGAGTAGGCCATCACCGGGGCGATCGCGATCATCAGCACCGAAACTACAATCATCGCTACCAATGACTCGATAATCGTGTAGCCAGAATCTTGTGGCTTCAGTTTTTGGGCGCAACTGCCAGATTTACTCTCAGTCGGCTGGCTGCTGAATCCTGTTTCTGCCTTTGCTCCCTTGAATAACAAGGGTTGCGAGTAGCTGTTGTCTTTTAGTAGTTTATTCATGGTTAGGCACCTGTTTTAGATTTGCAGAATGAATCTGTTGGGCGCAAATTGCCAGTGACAGCTTTCGTTGTCCCGTCCTTATCAAGGAAAGCACACAACAATGTTTGTACCCACTCATCATCGCGAGGTACTTCCTGGAAATACTCATCCGGGGTGCGTTTTGTGGGAGGAGTCGTGAACTTTCGGGTAAACAAGTCGGGTGGCTGAGATAGTAAGCCCAAGTCATAACCCCAATTCCGAGCAGGAGGGGTGAAGAAGGGAAGGGCACCGGCGCCGGCATCTGTTCTGTATAAAGCTCTTGGAACACCGCCAGTGTAAGTGACTGCGGGTGGGGCTGGGCTCGGTGAGATTGGCGGTGAATCGAAAAGACTCCGCAACTTAGTACCGGAAGCTGTCTGCTGCGAAGCCGCCGGATCTAGAATCGGGATATAGGGCGCGGTGTTGTAAGCACTCCGGCCGAACTGAATAAAGGAACCCTGGATGTTTGTGGAAACTGCCCCGGAATTCCAGCTTTCCAAGAAGCGGGGCAAGTTTTGCAGGCCTCCGTTAAAGTCACCGACATTACCGAACGATCGCGAAGGAGTATCGTTCGAGCCTACGACCATATTAAATGTTGTGTTTACAGCCGTCGTTATCCACCCGGTTGCCCTCACAATACCTGCACCTTCTGGCAAACGGGTCGATGAAGCAGCCGCTGGCGCCGCCGTCACAGTTTGGATCTGCAAAACCGGCATTAGTAGCGGCTGCCATTTGTCATTTGTCGCTAATTGTGGCAGATCTGCACCGCTCCCGTCCTTCCTAGCCTGGTTAAACACATAGGGAAGATTGTTTGAGCCGTAAGTCACTGTAGTAGCGGGATACGCAGCAGTCGTCGCAAACCACAGAGAATTAGCTGTGTTTTGATATGTTGTGTCAGACACCGTAGCCGATGTTCCTGTGCCACTAATCCCTAATGGTACAGGAGCAGTGCTCGAAGTCAGCTTCTGGTCAGCAGCCGCTCTGTTAAAAGCAACACGGCGGGGGAAGCGTTGCAATTCTGGTGCTGGCGGGATAGCAGTTGTTCCGGCTCCGGCTATAAAGTCTGCACCGGTAATGCTAGTATTGGCCCTCTTAGGAGATGTCGCCAGCGGATTTACATACCAGTCGCTCTCCGTACACGCAGAAACTGGGATTCTGGTACAAACTTCCATTAAATACTCTGGGAAAGTCCCCCGCCGCTGCACTGGAGTAACAAAGTTGTTGAAGTAAGAACTGTTAACAGGATTGCTGTTGTTTGCGTAGTTTTGGTCTGTAACTGCTGTGCCTCCTGTGTTGACTAAATTGCCACTCGTAGCTTTGAATGCCCCGCTGGAAAGTCCGTTTGTCACAAAGTTGTTGCTGTAAAATCCTTGCTGTTTGCGAAGCATTACAGCAGCAGCACCAGCATTATTTCTCAGGTCAAAATCTCCCTCGTTGCGGAAGCCAAAACGGTAATTTTTTGAAAGCAGGGTGACAGCATCTGCCAGTATGTTTGCGGGACGCCAGGTGTCGCCGGTTGTACATTTACCACCTAATCTGGGGTCGTTTGGGCGACAGGCAAAGTTCTTATTGAGGTTTGCGGCTGTGCGATCGTAAAAGGCACTCCAATCACCCACGGCCTGAGTAAACTCTTCGCCGGAGTGAGGGTTAAATTCGTTTTTGATGTAAACGGGTAAATTAGATGCCAAAGTCAGCCCCTTTTCCATGACTACATCCGCCACAGTAGCGGAGGAACCAGGAAATCTGCCTAGCTCCTTACCATTCACAAGTAGAATTCCGTTGGGCTTGCGAGTAGGGTCTAGCCGGGAATCTGTGGGGCTGACTGTTGCGCTACTACTTTCATCTATGCCACCTGCGGCAAGACCAGGGCGAGAACTGCGATCGGGCAGGGCATCGTCGCGAGTGGCATAAATAATCCCGCTGTTTGGCAGTAAATACTCGTCCGTTCCAAATTTAGTCCTTCGCAGTACATCGAGGTCTATCTGAGTGGCACGAATTTCTAAAGGTTGCCTTTCTTCTAAGGGCTGGTTGTAATTTCCTGTTAGTTTTGCTGCTTGGGCACCTGTGGTGGGGCTGCTCAGCGTAAAGGCTTCGTTAACGTTGGTATCCGGGTCATCGCGATCGATCGCCTTGATTTCTCTGGCATTCAAAAATGCTACTTCTTGGATAGCCCCGTGAGGAATCAGTGCCGGATTGGCAGCTATCTCGCCCTTAAGTATCTGTAGCGCGCAATTCGTTGAGTCGATCGCAGCTTTTTCTGCCAAATTGCGATCTGCGTCTGCTTTCACAAGAGCATCTCTCAAAGGCTTATTAGCAAACCGACCGTCGGGGAAGACTAAATTAGCTTGCATATCTAAAGCGGCTTCTCCGCCACTAAGCAAGCCTGTTGTAGCAGAAAGCGTTGAAGCGCCACCCGGTCGCGCTTTCGGGGGGGCGTAGGTGATGCCGTTGTTGGAGCCGATAAAGGTCTGCCGTGTTCCTAGCCCAGGTGCGCGTGTTGCGATATCTGGTGCGAGCGCTCCCTGGCCGCTGACATCGGGTAGGCTTCCCGTCGAAATGTTTCTCGCTGTGGAAGCGTTGCTAGGGTCGTAATAGCTGCTGACGCAGGCCAGCGGTTTGTCATTCAACTCTCCCTTGGCCGGGGGATTATTTTTATAGTGATAAACTACCGTCGCCCGCATCCGCAAATCGCCTTTGGCAAATTTCCTAGCGGTAGTGCCTTGCTCAACAATACCTGGAAGTAGAGTAGTAGAGGTCACTGCTGATGGGAGAGTTGCGCTGATATCGGTAGGACTAGACCAACCTGGGTTCCAGCGAGTCCAGTTACCGGCAACATTATCATATACTTCTGACCCCGGCCCCAGTGGTGACATCGGCATGGAGTCGGGCCAGACGACACGGTACTGCTCAGTGGCGGTCGTTGTTGTTGGGTCGTCGTAAGTAGCATTAGGGTCTGATTGCCCGCCTTTGAGCGCACCACTCGAAGGATTTATCCAGCTAGGCGGTGGCAGGAATGAATTAGTGCGATCGTAAACCCCTGCACCAGTAATGACGCGCAAACCGCCCATGCCATCCAAGGGATTTTTCGGGTTTCTTGCTGCTTCTTGTTCCCAAAAACCGTTGCGATCTGTCGCTCCTACATCAGCGATCTTTGTCACCTGAGACGATCGAGTGCGCGGAAAATTAGGATCTGGGGGGTCGATCGAATTCCACTTCGCTGCTGGTATTTCTTCCGGCTTACTGGTAAATTCGGATTTGGTGGCGTCCCATCTCTTGGCTGGTAGGTTGTTGCCTACCACAACGCGATCGCCCAGAAATTGTTCTTCTTCAGGTTCTTTTGAGGGGTCTGTTGCTTCTAGCTGATTAGGAGTTAGGGTGATTTTGGTTTCGGAATCTTTGAGCAAACTCCATTTGTCTACGGGTCTTAGGGTCTCTTTGCTTTCTAGAATGGGTGGGGTTCCGGCTGGTGTTGACCACGGAAGACCGTAGCCCGCCGTTGCGTCTCCTCCAAGCGGCACTTCCGCATAGGGAACCTTGCGGAGCATCTGCTTAAAATATTCTGTCAGCGCTTGTTTGCGATCTAGGGTTGGCGGTCGCTGCCGCACTGACAACGGATCGTTAGCCTCCGGGTTGGGACTGGCGGGGTTTCCCAACTGCGCCTCTACTAGCAAATTTAGGCGCTTTGTATAGGCTTCGTCGTTGTAAAGAACATTCAATCTAGAATCGCTTGTTGATTCCGTACCCGCCTTAATTTCTAATTTTTTACTCAGCATGAATGCGTTTTTTCCGCTCGTAGGGAGGCTACCTTGTTTGAAAAGGTGCACGTCCACTGCATTCTTAACCGTGTTGTTACCAGACCAACCATTTACTACATTACCAGCCACAACAATTTTGCTACCTTCTTGTTCGTAGAAACAAGAATCTGGGCTGCTGACCTGATACAGTTTTATGCTATTGGCAGCATTAAACCCTGTCACTAGCAAATTACTGTTTGTGAATATCCGCCCGTTTAGATTCAACGGAGGTCCCGGCGATATGTCTAGATCGTTTTCATAAACAACCGCGTTGTTGGGGATCGGAATAAGAGCTTGGTCTTGCTGATATTCCAGGGCTGAAATGCTAGAATTTCCTGTGAATGCTTGATACTTAGTAGGATTGATAGCAGCATCTGTGGCTGTCATCGGTACGTTAACTGTATAAACAAAAAAACTTTTTTTAAGTTTCCCGTCTATCCTGTACCAGCCTGAGTCCCCCGCTAAAGTAGCGACAGTACCTCCACCCTGTTCGCAACCAGCCTTAAGTTTCCTCTGCGGTGGCTTTCTTGCTTCCAACGGCTCTCTTTTTCTTAAGAAGTCCCCCAAAGTAGGGGCTTGCGTGCCCCTTGGGGGGGTGCGGAAGAATATGCCGTAGAGGGTAAAACTGTCAAATTTGCCATCGCCATTTGTATCGACGGGATATCTCCAAGCAGTATTTATCGATTCGTTGGTTTCGATATCAAAGCCAGTATCGTTAACCTTAAGATCGGGACTTATGCCACCGCTACCATCTAGGTCATACTTAAGTCTCAGGCGTTCTTCGTCCCCAAAGGTATAATTATCGGGAACTGCACTTCCACTTGATTGGGGGTTGGCGATCGGCAAGTACAAGTCTTTATCAGAAGGGGTACCCCGATTCTGGGTTTGCTCCAGCAGGAACTGAATTTTCGCTTTCGCCCGATCAATCGCCGGAGTCGCGGCCGCCAGCACCTGCTGGTTCACGCGCACGTTACGCGCCGTATTCGCCCGATCGAACGATCGCAGCGTAATCGCCACAGTCAACAAAATCACTACCAGCAACACCATCGTCACCGTCGGCAGCACAAACCCCGCCACCGGCAGTCTCGCCCTCCGGCCCATAGCCATCAGGGTTTGCAGCATTGCTCTCATCAGCCGCTTAGCCCCGGATCTGGTAACACCAGCAATCCGCCGCAGCAGGGATACGATAATTTTGGATAATTTGCTCTTAAACATTGACGCCTTCCTGAATAATTTCAGAGATGGTATTGCTGGTAGTGACTGCTCGACAGTACAATCCCATCTTTATATTGTTCCCATTTTTTGCAACTTGCATATCAGCCTCTTGCACAAATTTTAATTTGTACTTTGGCTGAAAAATAAAACCCACAAACCCGCAACCAAAATCGCCGCCGATAATATATTTTTCAGCGAAAGATTTGCCCCGCAGGGATTAGATCTTCCTTACTCCACTCTAATCTAGTTAAATTGAAATGTCAGTGGTCAGACCCAGAGTGAATTCGATCGCCCAAAAACAGCGATCGCGAGCGTATCCCATGTATTTCCCAGCCCTTATCTGGCGGCCTTTGTTGATGTGTTCGCCTTGCTAGCGCTTGCCACCACCGGAATCTACAATCACGATCGGCCCATCGAGTGGTTATGCCTGTCAGCGCGATCGAACTGAGATATTGCACTATTCTCAATTAGCCGTAGGGGCGGGTTCGCCAACAGCCTTAAAGCTTGCAAATAGGTTCTATAAACCCGCCCAATCCCACGAAAAATCCTCTTATTGATATTGCTGCAAGATGTCAGATCAAATATAAATTGGGCGATGAATTTCCGTAATGCCCCCAAGTGCGATGAATTGCCGTAATGCCCCCAAGTGCGATCTCAACTGTTGCACCATAGTCAATCAGCCTTTTAGGGGCGGGCAAGATGCCCACCCCACAATAAAATTAACTGGTTCCCAAGCTCTGCCTGGGAACCGATGTAAGCGAGGCTCTGCCTCGGCCCAGACTATGGAGGCAGAGCCTCCGGATATGCGTTACCAGGCAGAGCCTGGTAACGAGTATAATCATTTAGGATTGCTATATATAAATACATCTTCAGTCCTTTTCAAAGGACTTGCGCTATGAGACGGGGGTTTTTAACCCCCGGCGGACTATCGGTACAAATGCCAAATCCGAAACACTGTCAGTACAAGTGCCAAATATAAACCTAGCATCCCACCCATGAAACAACCCTCCAAACCCCCCGACTTCATCATCATCGGCGCCCAAAAAGGCGGCACAACATCCCTGTACAATTACCTAATCCAACATCCCCAAATCCTCCCCGCCGCCCAAAAAGAAATCCATTACTTCGACTTGAACTTCGACAAAAGCCCAGACTGGTACTACGCCCAATTTCCCCAGCCCCAAACAGGCGAAAACCTAGTAACCGGAGAAGCCAGCCCCTACTACATCTGTCACCCCCAAGTTCCCCAGCGAATTTATGATTTATGTCCCAAAGTAAAAATAATCGCCCTGCTGAGAAACCCAGTAGAACGCGCCATCTCCCACTATTATTACTATATCAAAATAGGCTACGAATCGCTATCATTAGAAAGTGCGATCGCCTCCGAACCCGAAAGACTCAAAGGCGAAATAGAAAAACTCCAAACCAACCCAAACTACTACAGTTACGAACACCAACACCACAGTTATCTAACCCGCGGCATATACGCCGATCAACTCCCAGCCTGGATGAAACTTTTTCCCAAATCACAACTTTTAATCCTCAAAAGCGAAGACTTGTATACCAATCCCTTCGGCACATACAACAGCGTGTTAGAATTTCTAGAATTACCGCCGCACCAACTACAAACCTACGAAAAATACAACGCCACCCAATATCCCCCCATCAGCGACACAGTATACGACCAATTAAGAGCATATTTTCGATCGCACAACCAAAGACTAGCCCAATTGTGCGATCGAGACTTCGGCTGGGATTAATAATGTCATTCGTGTCAACAATCGCCTAATACCAATTTTTTATGAGGCCCCGTAGAATCCGATCCCCCCTAGCCAAGGGCGGGCACGGGGAGTAGGGGTCGCACCGCCCCTACTAAGGGGGGGACAAGATTCCGATCAAAGTCAACCCCTACTCCCCTTCTTAAGGGGGATGCGAGGGGGATCGAGATATGTGCAACTTCACATTAAATTGGTATAAAAACCTTTTTTGTGCCAGTTGCGCTCAGGACTAAAATATTAAACAGCGGCCGTAGCATTTGCTTCCAGAGGCTCGATTTCCTCCGGCGTAGCGTGACGGCGCGGATCATTAAAGCTGCGTGCCGCTAGCCAGTTAGAATTTTGCGCCGCCTCGCAACCAATCACGTAAAGCGAAGATTGGTTAAAAGCAGCCCAGAGAGCATCACAAGCCTGTTTATCCATCAGTGAATCGGCGATCGGGCGATCGTGAATCAGAGCAAATAAATCAAACTCATTTCGTTTTGGATTCCACTGATATTGCAAAGTAGGAGCATAACCCATTTCGATCAATTGTGCGATCGCGCGATCGGGCGTATATCCGTCCAAATGCACCCGATTGAGATAGATAGACACTTGGACATACTCATCTCTGGCAGGTAGCAGTCGGTAGTTCGAGTTAGTCATCATTATTTGTCTCCGTGCAGTAGTAATAAGAACGGCCTGCAATATCGGGGCGTTTTTCAGCCTTCATTTTATGCTGAGCACATCGTCGCTTAGCATAAAGGTCTTTTTCAATTTCAGTCTCGCCAGGGGCATAAAAAGGACGGTGAGGAAGCAGTTCGGCTTCTAAATCCTCCCAAGATTTCTCTGGGTTGTCTGAATCTCTCAGCATTTGTCCCTCGCGCTTTGTTCGAGGATGCCATTTATTCGATATAGTCGATCGGTCATTCGATTTTAGATTTTAGATTTTGGATTTTGGATTGACTTGCGCGAGATAAATTCGGGGGCTTGAGGATTTGAGATTTGAGATTTTGGATTGATTCCACGGATAAATCACGTGGCGGCTACCACCTTTGAAATTCTTGGTCATCAGTCTGTTTCCTCTGTTTTGGCGATCGTCTTGACGGGCTGGGGCTTTGGCTCTAAAACGGGTTCGTTTTCCTGTAGCCAAGTTTCGATGTACTCCAACAGAACCTCATTCATGCTGAGGCTACGCATGGCGCAAGATGCTTTGAACTTGGCTCTTGTCTCTTCAGGTAGATAGATTTTTACGGACACAGTTTTACTTGTACTCAAAGTTTCCATATCGCTATATCGATTTGTCTATCTGTCTAGCCTGACACACAGCCGCGCGATCGGATAGGGTCGTTTGTCGATATAAGGACTTGTCGTTTTGTCCCTATGTCGATATAATAACAGACATAGCCAAAAAACGACAACCGCGCCGACTTAAACGCCATTGCCGTTTCCATACATTTTGCAAAAAAATGCTTGACATTCCTACCAGTCTGTGATAGCTTATCGAATAGTATTGTGTTTAATCCACAAATCGCAGCACTTCAGCTATGTTCACAGCCAAGTTCACAGCCAACAGCTATTTTTATTTTTGGTACAGCCAAGTTCGCCCGGAGTGAATTTACAATTCACTGTGAACATCCGGGCGAACCGCAGACTAACACCTGCGGTTTTGTTTTTTCTACTTCTTTTCCCAACAACCAATCGAGTACAAGCGAAAACAGCAATGACATTATTCATTAACTGGTACAACAGCTTTTATTTTTGGCCCAACAAAAGTTCTGGGTAAATTGTCGCGCTGTCTTTTCGCACCAACCCGGAACTCCTAAAAGTTCCGGGTTTTTTGTTGTCAACCACCCACTTAATTTCCCAGGAAAATTCCCTCATGTTAGAAGCCAAACTCGTAACCAAATCTCATCCAGAACACCAAACAATTGTCAAACTCTCAGAAACAGTCTCCGTCGGCGGCCAAGAATTATTAATCATCGGCGGCCCCTGTACCGTCGAAAGTTCTGCACAAATGGAAACAGTCGCCCGCCAACTCTCTGCCGCATCCGTGCAAGCTTTGCGAGGCGGAGTCTACAAACCCCGCACATCTCCCTATGCTTTCCAAGGCATGGGAATTGAGGGACTCGAAATTTTAGCCGATGTCAGCCGGCGTTACGGTTTGCCCGTAGTGACAGAGGTAATGTCGATCGCCCAAATCGATCCAGTTGTCACCTATGCTGATATGCTGCAACTAGGCAGTCGGAATATGCAAAACTTCGAGTTACTAAAGGCGATCGGTCAAGCCGGAAAACCAGTCCTGCTAAAACGCGGCTTATCAGCCACAATCGAAGAATTTGTGATGGCCGCCGAATACATTCTCAGTCACGGAAATCCTCATGTAGTTCTCTGCGAAAGAGGCATCCGCAGCTTCGACAATTACACCCGGAATGTATTAGATTTAGGTGCCGTCGTAGCACTGAAACAGTTAACTCATTTGCCAGTAATAGTAGACCCTTCTCACGCAGTAGGCAAGCGAGAATTAGTCGCACCCCTAGCCAAAGCAGCGGTTGCTTGCGGTGCAGACGGATTAATTATTGAGTGTCACCCGCAACCAGAAAAATCGGTTTCTGATGCGCGGCAAGCTCTTTCTTTAGCAGATATGGTAGATTTAGTTGCGAGTTTGTGGCCTGTAGCCGCCGCCGTTGGCCGGTGCATACCAGATACTAAGTCATTAGTCATTAGTCATTAGTCATTAGTCATTAGTCATTAGTCATTAGTTATTAGTCATCAGTCATTAGTCATATTATGTCCGGTCGATTACCCCTAATACGGTAGGGGCGGGTTCACCAACAATATCTGCCAATAATTAACAATCTCAAAAACCCGCCCCTTTAATCGCTCGCTCGGACATAATATCATTAGTCATTAGTCGGCGCCGCAGGACTTGGCTTTTGTAGAGTCAGAATTTATGCGGACGCACTTTTGCTTGGAAAGCGAAATTAGATTAAAATAAAAGCACAATCAATACTGTCATCTACAATATTTGGCTTTTATTATGGCAATACTACTTAACGTTCCCTCGATCGTCTGCTCCGGCTGCGGTGATACAATTACCAAAGCCATCAAAACTGTTGACTCCGAAGCTACTGTCAATGTGGATGTCGCAGCTAAGACTGTTACGGTTGAGGCTCAAGCTTCTGAAGAGTCAATTACACAGGCGGTTGTTGCTACGGGCCACACCGTCCAAGATTGATATAGCCTTTCTCAGAAAGATGAGGTACTCATGGGCATAGGGCATAGGGCATAGGGCATAGGGCATACCTCACCACGCTTGAGAACCGCTATATCTAGTTGGGTGGGGGCGGGTTTACAAGATTATTGGTATTAGGCCGACATTATTGGTAAAACCCGCCCCTACAGAATTTTAAATCCATTACCAATGCCCAATGCCCTGTTTGGCCAATGCCCAATGCCCTGTTTGGCCAATGCCCAATGCCCTGTTTGGCCGATGCCCTGTTTGGCCAATGCCCAATGCCCCATGCCCAATGCCCAATGCCCAAAAGATTATTCTTCGTCTAAGTGTTCGGCGACTGCTTGGTAAAGTTCAAAAACGTGGCGATCGAGTAAACTATAAAAAACTTGTCTCCCAACCTTGCGGTAACTTACCAACCGCATCGCCCGCAATGCCCGCAACTGGTGCGATACTGCTGACTCACTCATACTCAACGCCGCAGCTAAGTCACACACGCACAGTTCTTGTTTTGCCAAAACCGACAGCAGCCGCAGACGGTTCGCATCTCCCAAAAGACTGAAAAACTCAGCCATCCGCTGAGCTTTGGCGGTGTTGAGAACCTGTGTTTGGATGTCCCCGGCCCGCAAACAGTCAACTAGGTGCGATGGATCGCACGTTGGTGTATCGTTTTGTTGGTAAGGCTGACTTATCGCTCCATTAACAGCAGAGTTGGGTGACATCTTTTCAAGGCTTGTTTTAATTCTGATTTTCATTTTAGTGCGATCGACAAACCTTTTGTAACAAAACTTTTACATTCCCTTGACTAATATCTGAATATGTGTTCAGATATTAGTAGAGATAAACAACCCCACCAGGAGAAGCTCAAATGACTACCGCCACCCAAACAAAATGTGCCTGTCCTTCATGTTCGTGCGTGGTCAGCCCCAGCGAAGCCATTGAAAAAGACGGCAAAACATACTGTTCCAGTGCTTGCGCTGACGGCCACCCCAACGGCCAAGGCTGCGGCCACACCGGCTGCGAGTGCCACAAATAAATATTCGGCTTCAGAAAAGGTTAATCACCCACTGCCAAATATCTCTAAAGGGAGATGCGAACCGCGCATTTCCCAATTTTTTTGCTTTTAGGTTAAAGAAAAGTTAAAATAAAGCTAACTTAAGGTTAAGACTGCATTAATAGACTAAATACAGAGCGAAAAAGCACAATTGCTACTTACGCAATACAATAGAAGCAAGTTAGCGCCGCGATACTGAGTACAAATAGTGCTATTAACAGCAGAGACCGAACCAAAAGTTGAATACCAAAAGTTTAATTAGGAGGGGGCAATGAAAGAGCGGGAAGATTTTTTACATCCTCGCAATCGCTACTACGGTGATTTCACGCCAGAAAACTTGGCGTTTAATGCCAACTTGCAGGAGTTTGCTCAAAAAATAACTTATATTTGCTCGCTGGAAACAGGGGGGAAAATTAGCGCTGAGAAAGCCTATAAAGATATTAAGATGCTTTGGAAAGACCTAAAATCCTCTAAGAAACAATTGGGAATTGGCCAAAAACCCCCCAGTACCGAGGAGCCACATTCACCTTAAAGTCATCTCAGTCAACGCAGCGTTTGCAATCGAAAACCCCTGCGATTGCAAACGCTGCTTTTTGCTGCGTACCCAGCAAAGGTAAGGCAATACGCTTGGGTTAAAACTATTTATTCCTCGGAGATCCCCCTAAATCCCCCTTAAGAAGGGGAGTAGGGGTTGACTTTGAGTAAGTTCTTGTCCCCCCCTTCGTAGGGGCGGTGCCCCCGTGCCCGCCCTTGGTTAGGGGGGATCAAGCTTAACTGAACCCTATTGAAATATAAGGTGCTTGCTAGGCGAACTTTAGAAAGTCTATGGTTTGGGAGTTGGTGCAGTTTCTCCTGCAAAGGAAGTACAATTACCACCGAGGCCAGAAATAATCGCGCAAGTATTAGTTTTCAGCATTCCCTGATATGTATCAGCACCGGTGCCGGGGCCGCCCAACTCGTCGCTGTAAAGTTCCTTGTCCGAAATTTCGACATTTGCCTCCCTCGCCACAGTCTCCATCAACTTCGGATTAGTTGTAGTTTCGGCAAAAATTGTCGGCACTCCTGCGGTCTTAATTTCAGAGGATAATTCGGCAATTCTTGCGGCGGTGGGCTGTTCTTCAGTCGTCACACCCTGCAAAGCTCCAGCCATCTCCAAACCGTAAGCATCGGCATAGTAACTCAGAGCATCGTGAGTGGTTACTAACTTGCGTTTTTCTGCTGCAATAGTCGCAATTTGAGCTTTTATCCAAGTATCTATTTTTTGCAACTCATCTGTTAAGCTTGCTGCATTTTTTGTAAAAAGTTGAGCATTGGTGGGGGAAACTTTGATCAATTCATCCCGAATTGTTTCTACCATACGGATGCCATTTTGAGGGTTATGCCAAACGTGAGGGTCAGGGACTTTTTCGCCTTCTGCATGGGGTTGGTTTTGGGCTTTCTCTTCGCCGTGTTCGTGGTCGTCTTTGCCCATCAGCGGTTTGGGAACGGCGAGTTCGTGGACGGCAATTTTGGGTGCGGAATTACTGCTAGATTCAATTAACTTAATGATGCTGGGTTCGTGGTTGTAGCCACCGTATAAAATCAGATTGCCCGTTTCAATCGCTTTGCGGTCTTCCGGCTTGGTTTGATAGGCGTGGGGGTCGTCTCCCGGCTTGATTAGACACGTGGTGTCGATCGAACTTTGAGCGATTTCTCTAGTTAGGTTGCAGATAACGCCAGTCGTGGCGACGACTTTGGGCAAGTTGGCGGCGGGACTGGCTTGAGTTTGAGTTGCGGCCGGACTCTCTGGCGTCCCATTGCTTGCGTTCTGCCCTCCACTGCAGCCAACCAGCCCCCAGCCAATTGCCAAAACAGCCAGACCGCACAATCTGCCGCTTTTTCCAGCCCAGTTCTTTAACATTTTCACCTTTGGAACGATAATCGTTATTACTTTTTTGAGTTATCCTATTGTAGTAGCTACGAACAAGAATCGTTCTCAAAATCTCTAATTATGCTAGAAGTGCAAGACTTAGCTGTCAATTATCGAGGAATTGCGGCCCTCAACAGCGTCAATTTCCATTTAGAATCGGGGCAATTAACCGGTGTGTTCGGCCCCAACGGCGCGGGGAAAAGCACGATGGTGAAAGCGATGCTGGGATTGATCCCGGCCTGTCGGGGTTTGGTGAAATATCAGGGGCGACTGCTGAAGGAACAGTTGTCGCGGGTGGCTTATGTGCCGCAGCGATCGCAAATTGACTGGGATTATCCGATTACGGTGTGGAATGCGGTAATGATGGCGCGAACCGTCCAGACTGGTTGGTTTCGCAGTCCCTCGAAGCAGTCGCAAGAATTGGTAAAAGCTGCTTTACTGCGGGTAGGAATGTGGGATTTGCGCGATCAGCAAATTGGCGAACTGTCTGGCGGACAGCAGCAGCGGATTTTCTTAGCAAGGTCGATCGCCCAACAAGCCGATTTATTCTTCTTCGACGAACCTTTTAACGCGATCGACAAAGCAACCGAAGAAATTATTTTCGATATTTTTGCCGAACTAAAAGCAGAAAATAAAACATTGCTAGTAATCAGCCACGATTTAGGCGAAACTTTAAAACAGTACGATAATTTATTGTTGCTAAATAAGCAATTAATTGCGACTGGTTCCTGCCGAGAAGTTCTCACCGCAGCCAATATTCAAAAAGCCTATGGATACGATTTAAGTTTAGTTTCAGCATAAGCAAAAAAAGATTTATCTTTAAAATTGATTGTGGCACGGGCGTCTCGCCTGTGCAGTTGATTGTGGCACGGGCGTCTCGCCTGTGCAGTTGATTGTGGCACGGGCATCCTGCCTGTGCAATTGAATGTGGCACAGCCATCCCGCCTGTGCAGTTGATTGTAGTTAAAAAAATCCTATTATTGACCTAATTCAATGTTAAATTTTCTAATTGAGCCGCTACAATTCGAGTTCATGCGAAATGCGATCGCCGTCGGCATTTTGCTAGGAATTCTCTGCGCCGTTGTTGGTTCCTATTTAATTGTACAGCAAATGGGAATGATGGTGGACATGATTGCCCATTCAGTATTAGCAGGATTGCCCGTAGCTTTTTCTTTAGGTTTCAATATTTCGATCGGCGCGTTTATATCGGGAATTATCAGCGCCGTGATTATGGCGTGGATTCAGTCCCAATCGCGCCTCAAAATTGATGCAATCATGGCATTAATTTTATCTACATTCTTAGCAATTAGCGTCACCTTGATTAGCCTATTGCGGACAACCAAATTAGATTTAGACGGGTTTTTGTTTGGGAATATCTTGTCAGTTGCGCCTGCTGACGTGCAACAGACTTTTGTCATTACTTTGATTATTTTGGCGACGGTTAAAATATTTTATAAAGAACTGCTATTCTATACTTTTGACCCGTTGGGAGCGCAAGCCGGCGGTTTGGCTGTAAACTGGATTTATTTGGGGATGATTTCGGCGATTACGCTGACGATTGTTGCGAGTTTGCAAACTGTGGGGGCGCTGTTAGTAATTTCCCTATTAATCGGGCCGGGAATGACGGCGTATTTGTTGGTAAAAGAGCTACATTTAATGATGGGATTAGGAGCAATTATTGGGATTACAGCTAGCGTGAGCGGTATGTATCTAAGCTATTATTTGAATATGCCGTCAGGTGCGGCAATTGTATTAGTTGTTTTTGGGTTATTTTTAGTAGCTTTGCTGTTCAGTCCCAGTCAAGGGATTTTGACAAGAAAGAGAGGATAACACTCCTGGATGCACTTCGACGCTTAGAAACCGGGTTTTTTACTCGATGCAGTCTGCAACGAAGTAGACCCTCGAAAAACCCGGTTTCTGGATACCCGTGGGTAAGTCCTAAAGTTTTCAATTGTTTATGTTTTGGTCAAACGGGTGCTTATGCGAACTTAGCGCCGCCCGAACCCTTTGCCGCCCATAGATTTATGACCAAACCAGCAATTCGCCTCCACAGCCGCCAGCGGCGAGAAACTGACCTTCGGGATGCCATGCGAGACAGGAAAAACCGCCCTCTGCGCCTTCTAGAATTTGCAGCAATTGTTCTGCTTCCTCCCACAAACAAACTTGACCGTCTGCGGCGGCAGAAGCTAATAAAAATGTGGTAGGTTGAAAGGCGATCGCATTTACCACATTTTCATGCACTTCTAACCCCCAAGAATCCCAACCGACACTTTCATCAGCGTGTTTTTCCCACACTGAAATACCTTCCGAACTCGCAGCCGCTAACAAAGGCGCCCCCAAGGAATTAGTTTTATCCGACCAAGCTAACTGCCGAACTTTCCCCGGAAAACCCTGCATTACCCACGGTTCAAAATTACCCCATTCATTAACAATTAGAGTATTGTCCATATTGCCGCAAGCTAAATATTCCCCTTGTGGCGACCAAGAAACGGCACCGGTTGCAGAGGGTACTGATAAAATTTCCGGGTCTTCGTCCCAGTCTTCACCATGCCAAACTTTGACACCTTGATAGCCGCTAACTGCCAGATATTGAACCATCGGATGCCATGCTAAATCGAGAATAGATGATGACTCGAAATTCAGCGTTACTTCAACAACATTATCCTCAGCATTCCAGACTTGAACGTAGCGGCCCATACTGAAAGCTAACTGGTTGCAGTTGGGACTCCAAGCTAACTTATCAACCCAGACGCGCTGGTTATCCAAATCAGCAATTAATTCACCAGAATTAACGCGCCAAATTCGCACTTTTCCATCTTGTCCGCCAGCAGCTAGGAATTGACTGTCGCGGGAAAAAGACAAGCAATCGGCTGATTTCTCCGTAGCACTTTGTAGCGTTTGCAAGGACAATTCATTAACTGCCCCTACTTTCGCCAGCATCACTTCCCCCGCCGCAGAACAGACTGCTAAAGTTTTGCCATCCGGCGACCAAGTAACAGCAGTTATGTAGTCAGACAGCATGGCTTCGGCATGAATTTCTAGGGTTTGTTCACTTTTATTTGTCTTTTTGCTACCCATATTTATTGAATCTGAGATGTTGTACTATTCTTAAGAACGGGCAAGATGCCCGTTCCACAAGAAATGAATTTTCATCTTGTGGAACAGGCATCTTGCCTGTTCCCTTCCACAAAAGATGAATTTTCATCTTGTGGAACAGGCATCTTGCCTGTTCCCTTCCACGGGCAAGATGCCCGTGCCACA